>CAYJNB010000051.1:0-11368 GCA_964371205.1 uncultured Treponemataceae bacterium | reverse complement strand
AGTAACCATAATTATTGAATAAGCTATTATCGGTGGATGATAGCCTATAGCAAGCTGTTTGAGATTTGTGTTGAAAGTTTGGTGGTAGATGGAGTTAAAAGTTATAGCAAGCTGTTTGAGATTGAATATCCACAGATTAGAAACAGAACTGAGTTGTCATCTGCGGATACTATAATTTTTGTATTTGGTTAGTATTTTGCTAAATAGCGTTGAACTTCCCATTGGCTTATTCTTGTACGATATTCATTCCATTCCATTGTTTTTGCTTCAACATATTTTTCGTACACATGTTCACCCAATACCTCTTGAATGTAGGTGTCTTTTTTTAGTTCGTTGAGAGCTTCTTCAAGTGAGGCTGGAAGGGCTGCTACCTTTTTGCGCTTACGTTGGTTTTCTGTCATTTCGTAAATATTACCATCAATTGAATCAGGTGGAGTAAGGTTACGTTTAACGCCATCAAGACCTGCCGCTAGTGTTACTGCAAGTGCAAGGTATGGATTTGCAGAAGGATCTGGAGAGCGTAATTCAATACGTGTTCCTTGCCCACGAGAAGCTGGCACTCGAATAAGTGGGCTGCGGTTTTGTGCAGACCATGCAATATATACCGGTGCTTCAAACTCTGGCACTAAGCGCTTATATGAGTTTACCAGTGGATTTGTAATTGCAGTGATTGCCTTTGCATGCTCCATAAGTCCTGCAATAAAGTTATAGGCAATAGGGCTTAAGCCGTTTTTATCATCTTCTTGGCAAAATACATTTTTACCACCCTTACTCATAGACATGTTAATATGCATACCACTACCTGCAATACCAAAAATTGGTTTTGGCATAAATGTTGCATGTAAGCCGTGGCGGTGAGCAATTGTCTTAACAGCAAGTTTAAAAGTCATTACGCGGTCAGCTGTACTTAGAGCCTCGTCGTATTTAAAGTCTATCTCATGTTGACCACGCGCACACTCATGATGAGAGGCTTCAATGTCAAAACCCATTTCTTCGAGGGTAATAACTATATCTTTACGTGCATCTTCTCCAAGGTCAACAGGCCCCATGTCAAAGTATCCTGCATTATCAAGTGTTTTAAGAGTTAATTTACCTTCTCTTGTAGTGCGGAATAAAAAGAACTCGAGCTCTGGTCCAACATCCAGAGAATAGCCCATTTCTGCAGCATCTCTGAGTACTTTTTTGAGTACCTCACGTGGAGAACCATCAAAAGGTTTTCCGTCTGGAGTATATACATCACAAATAAGACGAGCAGTACGGCGAGGTCTATCTCTCCATGGAAAAATAGTAAAGCTATCTAGGTGAGGGTATAAATACATATCAGATTCTTCGATACGCACAAATCCTTCGATCGATGAGCCGTCAAACATACATTGATTACTCAGTGCTTTCTCTAATTGGTTCGGTGTAATAGAAACATTTTTTAATGTTCCTAAAATATCGGTAAATTGTAGACGGATAAAGCGAATATCTTGTTCTTTTACAATACGTATAATATCGTGAGCGTTATACCCTTTCATGAGAGACTCCTTCATACTGTTTCTGCACTGCTCCGCCTTAGACAATAATCCTTGCGGGTCATAGTAGCTTTGATGCATATCAATAGAATAGAATAAAAACAGTCTTTTTGCAACGGGGGGAGGTTAAAACATGATTTAAAACTAGTTTAAATGTATTTAAAAATCTGCTATACTTATACATCTAAGGAAGTAAAACATGTTAACACTCGATAAAGTTTACCAAGCAGCACACACTCTAAAAAAGGAAGTGCGAAAAACAGATATTATTCCAGCAAAGTCGCTTTTACCAGAATGTGATTTTTGTCTCAAGTCAGAAAATTTACAATTAACCGGTTCATTTAAAATCCGTGGTGCATATTTTAAAATGTCTCTCTTATCTGAGCAAGATAAAAAAAGAGGCGTAGTTGCTTGCTCTGCAGGAAACCATGCACAAGGAGTTGCTCTTGCAGCACAAAAACTTGGAATTCCTGCAACTATCTTTTTGCCCAGTACAGCACCACTTTCTAAAATTGAAGCAACCGAAAAATATGGAGCAACAGTAAAACTAATAGATGGTGTGTATGATGATGCATACATGGCTTCGATTGAATACCAAAAAGAAACAAATGCCGTTTTTTTACATCCATTTGACGACGAAGACGTTATAGCTGGACAAGGAACAATAGCCCTCGAAATTCTTGATCAAATTGATGATATAGATGCAATTGTGGTTCCTATTGGCGGCGGCGGACTAATCTCGGGAATTTCATTTGTGGTAAAACAGCTAAAGCCATCGTGCAAAGTTTATGGTGTACAAGCTGAAGGAGCTTCAAGTATGAAGCTCTCTGTTGAAAAGAGCGAGCGGGTTGAGCTCGGAGGTGTTGCTACTTTTGCCGACGGTATTGCCGTCAAGAAAGCTGGGGAGCTTACGTTAGACATGTGTCAAAAATATGTAGACGAAATTGTAACTGTCTCTGACGATGAAATAGCAACCGCAATTTTAACTCTAATGGAAAAGCAAAAAGTAGTTGCAGAAGGTGCCGGCGCAGTTGCAGTTGCAGCACTGCTTTTTAATAAGTTACCTGTTGAAGGAAAAAAAGTTTGTGCGATTGTAAGTGGCGGAAATATAGATGTAAATATTCTATCTAGAGTTATTCATCGTGGACTCTTACGGTCAGGGAGACTATCTGAGTTAACTATTGAGCTTATAGATAAGCCAGGACAATTAAAAGATGTAACATCAATAATTTCTGAAATGGGTGCAAATATAATTGGTGTACTACACGATAGAAATCTAGAAGATAAAAACATAACAGCCTGTACCATCCAAATTTCGTTAGAAACAAAGAACTTGGAACATGTTGCAGATATAAAATCTGTGCTCACAAATAAAGGTTATGTCTTACGCTAAAAACTATGTATTGAGTGTTACAAAGTAAAAATTTAAATTAAAAGATGCAACCTTACTGACAATATTTTTTTCAGGTGCTATACTTCCTTATACAAAAAGCAAATTTATTTGCGTAAGATGCTTTCGGAGGAAGATATGAAAAAATCAGCTGTAGCAATACTGTTTTTATGTGGAATTGCAGTGTTTTCGCAAGAAATAATGCAAGAAAGTCTTAGTGCAAAAGATTCCGATCCCAATAAAATGGGCTGGATGCAAGGCTTCCCTCCTTCGGAATCCCGCATAGTAAACGGTATAGATGGAAGTTTTTTTGAATTTCCTGCGTTGCGATATAGTGTAAGTCATATGCGAGAGTTTATGCCAACTACAGAGGTGCAGTCTGCTCTCGAAAAAAACTATACATTTAAAGAACGAATTAATAAAAATATCGATTCTATTATGTTTACTCCTTGGGGAGAGACTGAGCAAATGACTTTTTCCGACTCACTGGAAAAAACATATACTGATGGAATGCTTATCTTACATAAAGGAAAAATCGTATACGAAAAATATTTTGGTTCACTTACAAAAGAGGGTGTTCATGCTGCAATGTCGGTGAGTAAAACTTTTACCGGAACTCTTGGTGCGCTACTTATAGCAGAAGGAGTTTTGGATGAAACTAAGACAGCCTCTTTTTATGTACCTGAATTAGAAAACTCTGCATATGGAGATGCAACGATTAGACAAATCCTTGATATGACCGTTTCTCTTAAGTATAGCGAAGACTATAGCGATCCTAATGCAGAAATTTGGGCATTCTCTACAGCTGGGAACATTTATAAACCTGCTGGTTACACAGGCCCTTCCAATTATTATGAATATCTTGCAACGGTGCAAAAAGATCCTAGCCATGAACATGGGGAGGTTTTTGCCTATAAAACAATTAATACTGATGCAATGGCATGGATTATTTCGAGAGTAACCGGCAAGTCCATTCCTCATCTTCTTTCTGAACGTATTTGGAAGCCATTGGGAGCAAATGTAGACGGGTATTATCAAATTGGCAGCGATGGCCTTGCCTTCGCTGGTGGTGGCTTTGGTGCAAATTTGCGAGATATGGCCATGTTTGGCGAAATGATTCGCAAAGACGGGCGTTTTAATCGCAATAACATTTTACCAAAAGCAGTAGTGCAGGACATAAAAGCCGGCGGAGATAAAACAGTATTTGCACGAAGTACCTTCTCTTCAACTTTAAAAGACTGGAGCTATCGCGATATGTGGTGGATTACTGGAAATGAAAATGGCGCATTTGCTGCTCGTGGGGTATACGGGCAAACCATTTATATAGATCCGACCGCAGAAATGGTGCTGGTACGCTTTGCCTCTTTCCCTGTTGCAGCAAACTCATACATAGATCCTTACTCGCTACCTGCTTATCAAGCTGTTGCAGACTATTTGATGAAAAAATAAGATTTATGTATAATCTTCTAACTAAGATTTTATTAATTTAGAGGTTAGGAAAATAGTATGCTAATAAAAAAAATACTTGTCCTTTATATAGCGTTACAAGCTGTGTGTGCGTATGCGCAAGAAACTACTGCGTCTATAGATAGGTTCGATTTTTTATATGATGTATATTTACAAGAAGGGCAGACTCATGTCGAGGAAGTAAAGGCATCGTTAAAAACACTAGAGTCTCAGTTCTCTACTCCCTTTAACTCTACACAAAATGATGACGTATATATATTATATATGAGATACACACAGTTACTTTCTGCATATCACACAGATGGGGTGGAAGATGTTTATGGAGCTTTAGACTATTCATTCTCTATTGCAACAGAAATTGTAGAGAATTCAGTTTTTTCTGCAAAGGTATTATTAGCGTATGCAGACTTTAGAGCATCTACCTTGCCATGGACAGAAAACGAATTTTTATTATTACGGGAGCTTCCTACTATGTATAGGCGTGTTGCTTTGCATAGTGGGGACGATACAGATGTATCATCCGAAGTTAAAACAAAATTAATACTGTATGCTACAAACCTTGCTGATGCAGAGAGTCATAACAGAAATACCTTTATCGAAAAAAATAAATTAGGGATAGAAGATTTATCCAAGGCGGATAGGTTTATGGGTTATATTGCGCTCTCATTTTATTATATGAAAAAACACGACATAGAAAACGGATGGAAATATCTATCTATGGCGCAAGAAATATATCCCAATAATAAACGTATTGAACGTATTACAAAAAATTACGCACAAGGAGAGTTCTCTTGGTAAAAAACAAGCGTATAAAAAATCTATGTGGTATTCTCTTTATGTTTTTTTCAGTCTATTGCATGGCCGATGATATAGATACAACACCTCCTGTTCAGCCCTTTGACATAATCATCTCAGGCTATAATACAGAAATAGAGTTGTATGGTTTACCTCAGAGAATTCAATTTGGGTGGTTCTATAGAAAAAATAATTTTAGTATCTATCCAAATGCGGGTCTTTTTTTTACAGTAGATGAGGAGCCAAAATTTGGTCTCTCTGCAGGCCTTGCTTTACAAAAGAATAGCTTTACTTGGTTTTCTGATATATTTTACGATGTAGTACCCTTTACATTAACGGACCCTCTTTCTGAACAAATAATAAGTTTTCAAAATGATTTTATCTTTGGTTTTTATGGAGGGAGTGTTGAATTACTCAATCTAGTTGCGCGAAAAAAACTCATTCCGTTTGGGTATGATTCAATTGATTATGCAACCATTGAGTCTGTTATCGATCAAGGGTTAGGTCTAAATCTGTTCTTATTGGATAAAGGTTTTTTTAGGTTAAATGCTTCTGCCTTATATACCCTTAAAACAGTTCCAGATAGTCAATTTTTTAGCTATGAATTAGATATAAGTGTTCCTGCAACATTTTCGTTTTATTATTTTGATGTAGGTCTTATATATGAATTTTTACAGTTTGACGAATTACATTTAGGTAACACACAAGAAGAATATGTAGTAAAAAAGAAATGGACAAAGATATCTGGGCGCTCCCCTATATTTCCCGACGACACACGCTATAGAGAACTACATGCTCTTGAGCTTGAAGTACGCTGGTATTTTTTACGAGAAAAAAAACAGAATACGAGTTTGTTTTTTTCTACATTTAGTCAAGTTGGATTAGGTCTAAATATAGATGAAGCCCCAACACTGCGCTACGAAGGGGGCATTGGTTTTGGTTATGTGCTATTAGATGTAGTCCCATTTACTTTTCAGGCTGGATTAAACAATAATTTAAGTCCTGTGTTTAAATTTAGTGTTGTTTCAAAAATATTACATAGCTCTTAATGCAGTAATAGTTTTTTATTTCCAAGAGATAATATCATCCATGCACAGAGGAAAAAGCGATATATTTCTAAGCGAATTAAATCGGTATCAAAGATAGTGCTGAGCATCATAGCTGTAATGGTACCTTTTTTATCTTTTGAGCGTGCAAAGCTATCTGAAAAAGCTTCTGACTTAGCAGGGTCTTCTACAAAGGCTAAAATATGCTCTAGATACTGTGTGTTACGCTGTGATTTGCGTAATTTTGCCATGGTTTCTTCATATAAATCGCTAAGCAACTCTTGTAAGGTGGACTCTTGCTCAATATACGCCGTATAGGCTTTGTAAAATCGCTTTTCGATACCGAGGATACTTGAAAAAGCAAGTATTATTTCGTTATACACAGTATCACTATCAAATTCTTGTCTTAACAAGTCTGCTAACAATAAGGCAGAAGCTGTGTTTGCATAAATTTGCATAGATTCAACCGCCCACAAGAGAGTATGCTGGTTTTTTGTCTGTACTGCAATTTCTCCGATTAACCCCTGGGCTTTTTCATCTCCAATTTTTGCAAGGGCAAGCATGGATTCTCCTGCAAGAATATAGTCATCACTATGAATGGTTTCTATTAGGTGGCTTGTTGCTTTTTTTACTTTAAAATGACCTAATATACGCGCTGCTTTATGAGCTGTAAGATTCTTACCTTTTTCGAGTTCTTCAATGAGGGCATCTATAACTTGTGCATTCACTTTTGGAAGAGCCTCTATACTATTTAACGCCTGAGCACGCACAGAAAACCGTGGCGATTTTAAGTAGCGAACAAGATTATCAGCTACAACCGCACTCTTTGAATCTTGTAGCTCAGTAAGTAAATTTGTTTGTTCTTTTGAATCAGCTGAATGTTCAAGCTTATATAATAGGTTCAGGGCTTTAATATCGCGCATAGAAAATAAAAGAGGAATAACATGCTTAAGTGCAAAACTGCCCAATGTTTGTAAGCGGAATTGTAAAAAAACTGCTATTCCAATAACGAAGATCTGTATCCCAAAGAATATACGAAAAGAAGAAAGTTGCGAGATACCACCTTCTAAAAGCGACTCAAGAATAACACCACCAAAAATAGAACCTACCGCACCGGTAATACCAAGAATTATGTAATACACCATGCTCAAGTCCATAAGTGAGTTTCGAGGCACAATAGCAAAAAAGTATGTTTGTGCAGCGTTTTCTTCACCTGTAAACCCTAAATTGCTTATAAATGCTATGCCACATAAAAAGGCAGTAATTAGGACTACAGTAGGAAAATTCGGTGCTATTACTGCTGGAATTAAACTTATAAGAGAGGCAATAGAGAAAATAAGATACATGGGCTTTGCTCCAATTTTATCTATAAAAAGGCGCGTAATCATACCCATTACAATTGCCCCAACACTCGAGAAAAAAGAGATAATGGTAACTAAACTATTTGACAGCCCATATACCTCGCGGCAATATACAATTATAAAGGGGCGTGCCATTCCAACTCCAAACCCGATGATTGAAAAAGCAGTGAGAAAAAGCTTAAAATTGTTATCTTTAAGCATTTCGGTTAGATGTTGAATAAAAGTACTTTCTTTCTCTTTTTCTTCAGTATTTGTTTTTGATAATGGCATTTGATACAGTAAAAATGAACCAATAAAGGCAGTAATAGTTCCTAAAATAATTGCTAAATTGAATGCAGTTCCTGTATTAAATAGGGCAAGTAGCAAGGCGAGTATAAGCATTGCTATAAGATTTGCTCCATTATTTAAAAGAGATATAAATACAACAAAACTCCCTCGATCTTTTCCTGGTGCAAGATCGGTTAATGTTGGATTTGTTGCTACAGTCCCTATTCCACGGAATAAGTTGTACATCATTGTACCAAATGTTATAAGTAAAATACCGTATTCAGGATTTCCTCTTGAGACAAAATAAGGAATAGGAAGCATTATGACAAGCATTGCACCTCGTATGAGCCATGCTCTGCAGAACACTTTCATTATGTGGGTATGCCGAACCCAAATCCTACCGAGTGGCAGGGCAAAAAAGCTTAAAAAATTAAAAGAACTTATAAGTCCAATAGTAACATTACTAGCACCCAGATAAAGGGCATACAAAGTTAAACTATTGCCCGTAACAAGAGCAAATGAAAAGGAATTAAAAAGATTAAACAAGCCATAGATCTTTCGACCTTTTTCCATCTGGAACTGCGTAAATGCTTTCATATTAATATATCGGTACCTTTAATTTGAATATACAGATTAATTCTTCTTATATCAAGCACTTTAAAAGTACTAGTGATTATGTTATATTTAATCTATGGAAAAAAATATTGTTCCCAGCCGAGAGCAAGTTGCTCAAGAGGATAAATGGGATTTAACACAATTGTATAAAACGGATGCCGATTGGGAAGCAGACCTTGCTCTTTTGGCAAAACAAGCAGATATTTTGGTGAGCTTTCAGGGTAAGCTGGCAAGTTCAAAAGAACAATTATTGGAATCTCTTGCGGTGTACGAGAAAATGGAACTCGTGGGCGAGAAGGTAGGTAATTACGCTTTTTTACTAACTGCCGGAGATTCTGCAAACGACGATAATCAGGCAAAACACCAACGCTTTATGATGCAATATGGTGATGCACAAGCTAAAATGAGCTTTTTTGTGCCAGAGATTCAAACCATTCCACAAGAGACAATCGAAGAATGGCTAGCAGAACCTGCCTTTAAAAACTACGAGATTTGGCTTAAAAAACTCTTACGCTTGCGTCCACATATTTTGAGCGAAAAAGAAGAGAGGATTTTTGCCCTTCACTTAACAGCAGACGAGACGGCTCATAAGGCCTTTTCTCTTTTAACCAATGTTGACCTTGATTACGGGTCTGTAAAAACTGCAGATGGGGAAGTTCCTATTACGCAATCTTCGTGGTCGGTTTTTATGGAAAGCCAAGATCGCCAAGTGCGAAAAGACGCATACAATCAGTTTTATTCAGCATTTGATAAACACAAAAATACCATTGCAACCTTATATTCAGGAAGCGTTATGCTCGATGTGTGTAATGCGCGTGCTCGCGGCTACTCGTCTTCTCGGCAAGCAGCCCTTTTTGGAGATGATGTAGCCGAGTCAGTATACGACAACCTTATTTCGACGGTGCGCGCAAACTTAGAGCCCTTGCATCGATACTATGCCTTACGCAAGCGGATTTTAGGGCTAGGCGAGAAAGGGCAAGACTTACGCCACTACGATGTGTATGTTCCTCTGGTAAAAGATGTAGAAAAAGTTACGCCTTACAACGATGCAGTGGAACTTTTGAGAGCTTCGCTCGCTCCTCTTGGCAAAGAGTACACCGACACGCTCTGTACGGGGCTTGTGGACGGTTGGGTAGACAAATTCGAAAACAAGGGCAAACGCTCAGGGGCTTTTTCTTCGGGCGGATACACCGGCTACCCCTACATTATGATGAACTACAAAGAAAACGTTTTGCGCGATGTATTTACTTTGGCACACGAGGGCGGACACTCAATGCACTCGTGGTACTCTGCAAAGTCAAATCCTCCTATGCATTATAGCTACACTATTTTTGAAGCCGAAGTTGCCTCTACTTTTAACGAAGAACTACTTTTTAACTATCTTCTTAAAAACGAAAAAGACGCAAATGTGCGCAAGTATTTGCTCGTAAATCGTGCTTCCGATATTTTGGCAACACTGTACCGCCAAACTATGTTTGCAGAGTATGAAAAGATTACGCACGAGCTTGCCGAAAAGGGTGAACCACTCACTGTGGAAAAATTGCGCTCGGTGTACCGCGAATTACTCGAAGCCTATTTTGGTCCTGAGATGGTTTTTGAAGAAATGAGTGACCTCGAAGGTTTGCGTATTCCGCATTTTTATCGTGCCTTCTATGTGTATAAGTATGCAACAGGTATTTCTGCTTCTCTTGCTTTGGCAGACCGTGTGCTTAACGGCGGCGAAAAAGAAAAAGAAGAGTATTTTTCTTTCTTAAAATCGGGCGGTTCGCGCTACCCAATTGAATCGCTCAAACTAGCCGGCGTTGATATGAGCAAAGCTGCCCCTATTGAAGCTGCGATAGCACGATTTAGTGACTTAATCACTGAATTAGAGCGCGAATTATAATAGGGTGTTTTTTTTGAAAAATTTTGAAAAAAAGGCTAAAGTCTGTTATAATTTATGCCGATAAAACTGTAGTTAGAGATTTAAAGTTTTAAAATAGGGTGGGAAAATAGAGGAACTTATGATAACTGAAAAAAAGTTTTCTAAAATTAAAAAAATTGATGCTCATAATCACATGAATTTAGGGATGTTCCCTGAAGACTATATGAATTGGGCAGGATTCCGTATTCCTAATTTTCCGCGTGTGTTCAACGGCTTGGACGAAATGCACGAAATAATTATAAACTATACTCGCCCGCGCTGTGTAACTGCCGACGACGTGCGCTCTCTTATTTGCATGTCTGTAGAAGCTGCAATCTCTGACAATGTTGCTATTCTTGAAGGAAGTGTTGATATTGGTTTTATTCGCCATTGCGAAGGAAATATCGATGCCTTTTTACGCCTTGTACAAGAAGTGCGCGAAAAATATGCCGACAAAATTGACTTTAGACCCGAACTGGGTATTGCAAAAGTATTTGATATAAACATGCTAAGAGAATGGATTCCCGAATGCCTTAACAGCAAGGTTTTTTTAAGCATGGATCTTTACGGCCCCGAAGTAGAAGACGGAATCGAAAATTTTGTGCCTTTCTACGAACTAGCTACAAAACTAGGCGTTAAGAAAAAAGCCCACGTTGGTGAATTTTCTGATGCCGCCTCTGTGCGCCGCTTTACTGAACTATTCAACCTCGAAGAAATTCAACACGGTATTGGGGCTGCAAAAGACGACTCTGTTCTACAATTCTTAAAAGACCGCGATGTGCGCCTAAACGTAACACCCACCAGTAACGTTATGCTCTCTGCCGTTCCGTCACTTAAAGAGCACCCAATCCGTAAACTCGTTGACGCAGGGCTTCGCATAACTATTGGTACTGACGACTTACTCTTCTTTAACCGCACCGTTGGCCAACAAGCTGCCGACTTAGTGAACGAAGGCATCCTTACCGAAGACGAAGTTAAAACCTGCATGAAGCAAAAGTAGTTAAAAA
>CAYJNB010000050.1:0-11756 GCA_964371205.1 uncultured Treponemataceae bacterium | reverse complement strand
AAAAAAACTGAGCATTTATGTTCAGTTTTTTTTACTTCGATTTAGTGGGTGTACGGATAAGAGATTCAATAACTGAGTCCAATGTATTTTTCAAGATATCTAATGTTTCACTGTTAAGAACGGCTAATCTAAAGATTGCGGCTTCTACAAAGGTATAGATTGTTTCGTTCATAGTTTTTACATTCACACCTTTAAATTCACCTGAATTTTTTCCTTCAATAATTATTGTTGAATGTATATGACGTAATCTTATTATGCGTCGACGAACACGAGGGGCTACGTCTTTACCTGACTTTTGTATATGGATGAGATACATTAAAATAATATTAAATAATTTCTTATGCTCGAAGCAAACAGTTAGCACTGTCGAAGAAGTTTTTTTGAGTTTTTCTTCAGCCGATAGGCTAGGATCTTCAACAATTTTTATAAGCGATTCTTCGATATATTCTGTTAGTTGTTTTATGCTACTTAAGAATATTTCTTTTTTGTTTCTAAAATAGAGGTACAACGTTGTTCGAGTAATTCCACACCGGTCAGCAATTTTTTGAAACGTTGCATCTTCGTATCCTTCTTCAACAAAGACATCAAGAGACTTCTCAAGTATTTCTCTTTTTCGTTTATCGTGCTCTACAACAATTGCCATCTTTTCTACCTACCTTGATTACTGCGATAAGCATAAAATTGTGTTTCCAAATTACCACTTTTTAATTTTTTCTTTGTTGCCAAAGGTCGAGCAATAATTTTTTCAAAATTTTCATTCGAAGTAATAAAACCCATGTCCCAACCAGGAAAAACAGTAAAAAGTGATTTCATTGAGTCATAAAGTGCTTCAGCAGTTTCGGAATCTCCGAGCCGTTCACCGTATGGAGGATTAGATAAAAGCAAACCAGTGTCGTAAGGAGCACTTAATTCACTAAAATCGGCACATTCAAAATCAGGGCGTTGTACTCGCATATCACTTCCAATAAGTTGAAGAGCACGTCCTGCCGTTGTACAAGCATGTTCAGCATTAAGCCTTGCACATTCAACTACTGCGGGATCTTTATCTGTACCAGTTATTCTTACAATACAGTCAGTTCGAATTTTTGCGGCTTCTTCTTGTTTTATTTCCCGTGCTCGCTTAGAATCGAATATTGCCAAATGCTCGAGTGCAAAATCGCGCCCAAAACCAGGAGCTACATTAAAAGCAAAAAGTGTTGCTTCTATAGGTATAGTTCCAGATCCGCAAAACGCATCATGAAGTGGAGTTTTGCGACGCCAAAACATTATTTGCAATAGAATTGAAGCTAGTGTTTCGCGTATTGGAGCCTCTCCTCCAGAAGTTCGATAGCCACGTTTATGTAATGGTTTACCAGACAAGTCGAGTAAAACAGATACCGTGTCTTTTTCTATATAAATACGAACTGTAGCTGTCTCACCACTTTCGGGTAAAACACTCATATTCCATTTTTCACCTAGTTTTGAATAAATTGCTTTGTGTGTAATCTTTTGTACACTATGTTCTGATGAAAGAACAGATTTATATGTACGAACCTTGTCAACCACAACGCATACGTTTTTCTTAAAATAATCTTGCCAATCTACAGCTTTTACTCCATCAAAAAGAGCATCAAAATCAATGGCAAAAAAGGAAGTCAGTTGTAAATACACTCTATCTGCTGTTCGTAAGCAGAGGTTTGAGCGAAAAAGCGCGTCATTTGATTCAGCAGTATATATTACTCGACCTACCGAATTGCCGATGGGTTTATAGCCGAGTTGCTTAATTTCATTTGAAACAATTTTTTCTGCGCCTACTGCGCATAATGCGACTAATGTTATCATAGTATTATTTTACATTCTATCAGATAATGTAATTTTGTCAAGTTACATATAGTAGACAGACTGGTTTTTAAATTAATAATGATAAAAAAACGCTCCTTTCGGAGCGATTTTTTAATAGTAACTAGATTAGATAATCCCTTGTGCAGAGAGCACCATTTCTGCAACAATTGCAGATCCAACGTACGTTCCCAAAATAACGAAGAACGTAATAAGAATACCTTTCCAGCCCATTTTCTTGAATTCGTTCCAGCTTTTACCAATGGCTACGCCTGAATAAGCCAGAATTACAGTACAAAGTGCTAGTGTACTAATCTTACTGGTACTTGTGTACAAAAAGTCAGAGAGTGCACCACACATAGGCAAAGATGCAATCAAACCAATCAAGCTTATATACAAAATAGCTGGAATGTTAAAAGGAAGAATTGCGGCCATAAATAAACCCAAAAGAGTAATACCGAGTAAAGACAAAATACCAGGAATAGACTCTACTAGCCCAAAATCGTAACTCAGAGTGTTAATGAGCACAGTGATTACTCCGTAAATTAGGAGCATCATCACCCAATCGATTACCTTATTCATTTTTAAGGCTTCTTTTTTTACAATAAATTTAGCCATTAGACAGTCTCCTTCCGATTTTCTGATTCTTTGGCTGCATCTCGTCCAGCTTTAGTTATGCGCCCTAAACGAGGTTCTAACACACGATAGAGAACATTACAAAGAGGTAATCCAATAAACATGGTAAGATATATACCGTCAACTTGGGTCAATAAGTTACTCATACTAGAATAGGCTGTCATTTCTGTCTCTAAAGCAGGGAACAGATCAATCAATGTAGAAAGTGCTGCAGCAGTCATACCAGAACTACCAACACCAGTTGCCATAGCGTAAGACAAAGGGCTTAAAGGCAAAACAGTTACAAGAATACTGGTTAAAGGTCCAATAATAACAGAACCAATAACAGTACCAATGATATAAATCATCAACACACCACGAGTTTCATCAGAAGAGAAACCATATTTATCAATAATAAGACCCATATTTTGTTCACGGCCTATGGAGTGTGTCATTCCAACTGCATCTCGTTTAAATCCTAAAATTAAAGCCAAAGGCAAGGCTAACAACATTGTACCAATGTTACCAAACTCTTGAAGCAAAATAGCAGGTCCAACTCTCAAAATAGCTTCAATGGAATACCCACTAGCAATAGCCAATTTTGCTAGTAATGGCCCAATAAAGAGCAACATTACGCCAGAGGCAGCTTCAGCTTCTTTGTCTTTCACCCACCGATAAGCTTTTGCTGTGTAGGTCATAATACCCAACACAATGGCAAAGACAAAAGGCTGAAAGGTAACGGTCAGTGAGCCATAAGTTGCACTGCCAAATGTCAGTGTCATTTTGCGGATTATTAATTCCGCAACCAACACTACGGCAAGAACTGACAGATTAAGCCTGTAGTTTTGCCAGCATGGAGAATGTTCTTTGTTCATCTCTTTTCCTTTTTTTATCTTTCTATATCTACTTACCACGTAAGGGTAAGACCGACACCCACTTCTTGCACAGGAATTACACTGTGGAGAGCTGCTCGTGCAGCAAAAGAGGTACAATGGCAGGGGAAAAGTTGAGGGATCTGTTGTTTAGCCAAATAAACAATAGTTTCTTTGGTTTGTCGGGCTTCTGCATCAAACAGATGGAAACCTCCTAAGATCCCCAAGACTTTGTCTTTTCCCGTTACCTGCTTGGCGTATTCAATAATATTGCAAATCCCAGCATGAGAACACCCTGTAATAATATAAAGACCTTCTCTGGTGGCATAAGCCAAAGCTGAGTCGTCTGTCAAAAAATCAGGGCACCATGCACCATCTATACAGTGCTCTCCAATAGGATGCTCAGATTCAAAGTCATTTACGCGAGGAATTTCTCCTAAAAACCACAATTGTTCTGTTAATTTAATAGGTTTATCAGTCAATTCCAAGCGAAAGTGCTTACTAGCTGTTTCTACATCCCAAGGGGCACTAACAGCTATCCCTTTGTGGCGTTTTGCCTCAAATACATGGGGATGTGCCACCAACCTACAGGAACCATTAATAGTTGGAAAAGATGTCAAACCCTTAGTGTGGTCATCGTGCCCATGAGAGAGCACCAAATAGTCCGCTTGAGACAAGTCAATATCCATTTTTTTTGCATTATCAACATATAGTTGGCTATATCCAACATCAAAAACAATGATTTTACCTTGTTCTTCTATGTAGTAGCAAACCCCTGGTTCACCCTGATAATACTGGTCAATATACGTATTGTTATCCACCAAAACCTTTATAGTCATAAAGGTTTCTCTTGGCTAAGTTTTACAAGTACGTCATGGCAGACCATAGCCGCTTGTGCTAATGTCTCATAACTACTGTATTCTTCTGGACAATGGCTACGTCCGCCTACACTGGGCACAAAAATCATCCCTGCAGGCATTCTAGCACCAAAGACTTCTGCGTCGTGCCCTGCCCCACTATTTAGATGCATATAGGAATAATCCCTTTCTTGGGCACTCTGCTCCATTGCTTGACGTAAATAGCTATCCATTTCTACTGGTCCAACATCCAACGTTTCACTAACGGTAAAGCTCATACCAAAGCGGCTTGTTTCTCGCTCTAAATCTGTAATTAAAGCCTGAGTTTGAGCATCAATCCCTGCCTGCTTGGCATCGCGAATATCCACCCCGAAGGTAACATTGCTGGGTACAATATTGATGATGTTAGGACTCACTGTTAAGTTCCCCACTGTTGCAACGGCTCCTGGGTAGGTACGTGCACGATCACCAATATTAGCGATAACTTTTGCAGCCACTTCCATGGCATCTTTACGCAAATCCATCGGCATAGTTCCCACATGGTCAGGTCGACCTTGAATTTCCACACGCAAACGTCGAATCCCTACAATAATGTCAACTACACCGATATCTTTTTCGGCCTTTTCTAAAACAGGACCTTGTTCAATGTGCATTTCTAAAAAGGCTTTTATATCGGTACGTACATGATCTGCGATTTCCGCTGGTTTTAATCCATAAGCTTCCATAGCATCATACACACTGATACCATCACGGTCTTTATAGCTACGAATATCAGTTACAGTCAACTGTCCAGTCATCACCTTGCCAGTAAACAATCCCGATTGAAAACGAGAACCTTCCTCATCATTAGTTGCAATCACTTCTATCGAATAATATGGTTTTTGACCTGTTTGTTGCAACAGTCTTACTGATTCCATTGCACAAACAACCCCTGCGATACCATCGTATGCACCACCGTGATACACGGAATCTAAATGAGAACCAACCATCACTGTATCAGAAACAACTCCTTCGAGTCGCCCAATCACAGAACCAGTATTGTCCATAAATACAGACAACCCCATTTGTTCCATCTGATTAAATAAATACTCTGTAGCTTGACGTGCTTCGGGAGTAAATGGAAAACGGGTAACCCCATTACCTGGTGTGGCTGTAAATGTTGCTAAAGTTTCTAAATGTCTCTTTAAGTTATTAAGTACGTGATTCATATGTATTCTCTGTTTATTTTTAAAACTATTATGCTGTAAATTTCAACAAAAGGCAAGTCCGCGCATTGAGTCTAAAAAGCTTCACTTAGTATAGTTTAAGCATATCGATAATAAAGAGATACTATTCTGGTTACTATTTTTTTAACGGGAGAATACAAATAAAACCCTAAAGTTTTTTAAGCTTTATCTGTTACAATATCATCAAGCGTTTCTGCAAAGTCTATCTCATCTATTGCAGTAACCTCGTCTATTTCTCCTATATCATCTATTTCGCTCATTTCTTCCACTTCGTCTAATTCTTGCAATTCATCTAGATCACTTACAATACCTGGCTCAGATTCCTTTTCAATACAAAGCGTATTATTTTTACCAAGATTTTTTGCAGTAAGTATTTTTAACTCATTCATATTACGCATAACCTGTTTAGAATTTTCTAATATTTCTGCTACTTCTATCATTGCTTCTAGGGCGTGGTTTGCATTTTTGAGCGTTACCAAGGTATTTACACGCAAATGAATTTCTGTCATTGTTTCGCAAATAGCTTCATAGGCTGGTTGCCCATCGTACATTGCCTTTGCAGAAGTTTTTAGCCATTGCCCAAAGAGAGTCTCTTCTTCTTTAAGATTATTTAAAAAATCGCTTGGTTCATCATGAACATAACAGAGCATTGCTGCTGTCCAATCCAAGTGAAAAAAAGCTGCGTCAATAATACTGCGCAAATGTGTCTTGTCTGCTTTCCACATCTCTACAGGAGTACCACTCAAACGGAAAACATCTATTTGCTTACGAATACTTTCAATATTTTTATTATTATCAATAGTATTTAGATATATTGGTTTTTGCGAATGATTAACTTTCATCGCCTCACTCGCGTTTCGCTCAACAACCTGTCTAATTTCTTCTGTTTTTTTCTTTACATCCGAAAAGTTCTCATTATTGTTTTGAACACTATTTACTACTTTAAGAATCCCATCCGAGATTTTTGTGGCAGTTTCACGCAAGTCAATAAATCGACTGAGCATATGCTCATTTTGAGTACCTAAAACTGCATAGTGATCAAAAATTGAACCAAAAACAGAAACAAATGAATCAACTTCTTCAGTTATTTTTTCAAATTCTGTTGTAGCATTTTTACTTGCATTAGAAGCCAACTCAATTCGATTGGCCATATTATCGAGAGATTTTTTTACTGACGAAACTTGTTTTGCAGTTTTTTCTGAGAGTTTGCGAATCTCATCTGCTACTACCGAAAATCCTTTCCCAGCCGCGCCGGCATGAGCAGCTTCTATCGCAGCGTTCATAGCAAGCAAATTTGTACTATTTGCAATAGCTGCAATAATTCGGATGGTTTCTCCTACAAAACCAATTCCTTCAGTTATATCCTCAACGGATTCGTGTACATTTTGTACACTTTCAGAACAATTTTGTGTTACTAATTGTAGATTTGCAGATGCTTCTTTTTTTTCTGACAGAGTACCCAAATACTCTTTAATTGTTTCAGCGCTTTTACGTTGTTCTTCATCTACTCCATCAATAATAGTGTTTTGTCGTAAAACAATACCATTATAAGCAACTACTTCGCGTTCAACTTTTTTATTTTCTTCTAAAGACTGATTTATAAGGGTGTTTAACTCATGGATTCGATCATTTACATAGTCACTACTCATAGAAATACGAGAAGATTCTGTAAGTGTTTCTTGCACATTCTCTAAAAATCCTGCACTGCTGTCTTGTGCTTTCCAAATTTCTTTTTTTAGACTGAACAAAAACGTATTTAAGTCGTCGACTACTAATTCATTTATACTCTTTGCAATACGAGAAATATCTCTTGCAGCCATCCCTACGCGAACCTCATCTCCAAAGTTGCCCTCACCGGCACTGTGTAAAAAAGATCGTAGTTTTTTTAGTGGGAGAGCTATAGTTAAATAGTAGGAAATATACACACATGCAGCAGATAATACAATAATTAACATTTGTAGCAGTGGATTTTGAATAAAAATTACTGTTACAACCGGAATAAGTACCGCAAAAATAGTTATTACTACTGCAAATGGAAGTTTCATAAGGCACATCCTTTAATCTCTGAGAGAGATGAAATATTCTTACTCTTCATATATTCTTGTAAATCTTCTAAAATACGAATAGCACAAAGTGGATTCGCAAAAAACGCAGTACCAATTTGTACAGCACTTGCACCTGCCATAATAAACTCTAGCACATCTCGATAGTTAGCAATACCACCAAGAGCAACTATAGGAATTTGTTTCTCTTTTGGTAAAGTCGAAAAACTTGTAGCTATATCCCATACCATGCGGAGTGCAATCGGTCTTACTGCAGGCCCCGAAAGACCAGCCTTTATATTTGCAAAAACAGGTTTCTTTTTTTCAATATCTATTGCCATTGCCTGGATTGTATTTATAAGACTAACAGCATCTGCCCCAGCTTCTCGTACTGCATGCGCAATACTCACAATATCTCCTGCATTTGGAGAAAGTTTTACCATAAGTGGTTTTTTTGTAACTGCACGAACAGCAGCAGTTACCTCAGAAGCAGCACAAGGATCTAACCCAAAAGCCATTCCTCCAGCTTTAACGTTCGGACAGCTAATATTTAATTCAATCATCTCGATTGTTTTGCCATTTGATGCTTTTGCAGTATCAAGAAGTTTTGCTCCTTCTACATACGTTTCTATTGCAGAACCAGAAAGATTTGCAATGGTAACTGTATCAAGAGAAAGCATTGTTTCTAATTCATGTAAAATAAAGTGAGGGATTCCAGGATTTTCTAACCCAATTGAGTTTATGAGCCCCGAAGGTGTTTCTTGTAGACGACACCCATCGTTGCCAGAACGGGCTTCGAGGGTAAGCCCTTTAGAACAAATTCCTCCAAGCAGATTAGTATCAAAAAAAGGTGCATACTCAGTACCGTAACCAAAAGTTCCCGAAGCAGCAATGAGAGGATTCTTAAAATGTACGCCAGCAATAGTTGTACTTAAATCAATTTGTTTTATACTCATTTTTTATTTACCTTCATTAAAAAACAACCTCGCTACCAACAAAAACAGGTCCATCTTTACAACAGCGCCTATTTCCATTTACCGTAGTAATTGTACAACCGAGGCAAGCCCCAACGCCACAAGCCATGTGCGATTCTAAACTCAGATAGCACATTACATTTGCCTCTACGCAAATAGATTGAATATACTTAAGCATTGCTTCAGGCCCACATGCATATACTGCACTATAATTTTTTGCTTGTTCTTTTGCAAAAATAACCGGAAGTATACCTTTTGTTCCACTCGAACCGTCATCGGAGCACACATAAAGGTTTTGCGGTTTAATATAGTCCAAACCATATGCAGTACTACGAAAAGCCCCGTAAAAATCATACGATTTCTCTGTTAAAGTTTCTGCAAAACCTGCAACAGGCGCAACTCCAATTCCACCACCAATCAAAGCAATATTTTTATCGCTAGAAGTTGATTTGTTATCATAAAACTCTGTAAATGTATTTCCGAGTGGTCCAATTAAATCAACTGAATCGCCTTTGGAAAGAGCACATAACTCTTGCGTTCCAAGTCCCTTTTTGAGGACTAAAAACTCAATGCAGTGCTCATTCGTATTTAACTCATATGAACGAAAGACACTGATTGGGCGAGTTAAAAAAACAGCTGAGGGGCGCGAGCGTATCATAAAAAACTGCCCTGCTTGAGGTACCCCTTGTGGAGATGGAACAGCTACCTGAATTACAAAAACATCTGTTTGTAATTGAGAAACTCCTAATATATACGATTCCCCGCAAAACAAGGGTTTAGTATCGGTACAGTTTGCCATAGATTATAATTTCCAATACTCTTTTTTTGCAGCGAGTAATTCTACTTTAGATTGCAGAGCAGCTTCAGCAGCCGCATTTGCAATATCATCCATAGTAAGCGAACCACTGTCTGCAGTAGGCAATTTTTTCCAAGCAGTTAGAATCCCGCGTGAGGAATTAACCGTACCGCCAACCTTACCTAGTAAAGCTGCAGCTATACGGGCAGCTCCACCTTGCGCACCATAACCTGGAATAAGGAAAAATACTTCTGGATAGGCTTCGCGCAATGCAAGTGCATCGGATTCTTCCGTACAGCCAACAACAGCACCAACAGGAGAGCAGGTTGCATTTATAAAGTGAGGTCGATACTCATCTGCGATGCTATTGAGTTTTTTTCCTACTGCATCGAGCACAATACCACCATCTGCGAGCGGAAGTTTTTCTATGTCAATCATACCAGGATTCGAAGTGCGTAAGAGCACAAAAAATCCCTTGCCGGCAGACTTTGTAAAATCTAAAAAAGGTTCTAAGGTATCAAAGCCCATATACGGATTTACCGTAATAATATCAGCTTCAAATTCGCCTGTAAAGTGCGCACGAGCATACGCCCTTGCAGTATCTGCTATATCTCCGCGTTTAATATCTGCTATTACTGGCACTCCAGAGCTCTTTACCGCTTTGAGCGTTTGCGCATATGCTTGTAAGCCAGCAATTCCCATAGCTTCGTAATAAGCAATTTGCACCTTATAACATCCTGTATTCCCTGCAGAACGTTCAATTATTGCCTTATTATATGCAAACACCGCTTCTGATGGGGAGGTATATGCACGCAAAACCTCTTGTGGAATATAGGAAGGATCGGTATCTAAACCGATACAAAGTGGACCGTTTTTTTCGCACGAGTCCTGTAATTTACTCATTGCATGTGTATTCATACGTTTAGTATAGCATAGCTTGCAGTATTTTAACAAGCATAAATCCAAATGAATAGCTCTTGAATGAATACTGCTTTTTAGCTACAATTATATATATTTTGGAGGTAAAATGGATTCAGTTTTATCGGTTAGTTCTCTAACAAAAAAATACTTAAAAAGTAAAGAAGCCTTAAAAAACATTTCGCTAGAAATCCCTAAAGGACAAATAGTAGGCTTACTCGGACCCAACGGAAGTGGAAAAACCACCCTTATAAAACTTGCTTGTGGGTTATTAACTCCAACCAGAGGTACTATTACAATCTGTGGAAACAAAGTTGGTCCACAAACTAAACTAGATACAGCCTACCTTCCAGACAAGGATTATTTGAACAACTGGATGAAAACGCGAGACATAATTTCTATGTTTGCTGATTTTTATAGCAATTTTAATAAAGACAAAGCACTCGAAATGATGACACGATTACAAATCAATCCTTCAGACCGGCTCAAAACAATGTCAAAAGGAACCAAGGAAAAAGTACAGCTCATATTAACTATGGCAAGGGAAGCTCCACTGTATTTACTCGATGAACCGATTGGCGGTGTAGACCCTGCAGCGCGAGACTATATCTTACAAACAATTATTTCAAATTATAACCCTACATCAACGATTTTGATTTCTACGCACCTTATTGCAGAAGTTGAAGAGGTACTTAATTCGTTTGTATTTATTAAGTACGGCGAAATTATTCGTCAATCAACAGTGCAAGAAGTTCGTGAAAATGAAGGTAAAACTGTTGATGCACTATTTAGGGAGGAATTTAAATGCTAAAAAAATTATTAAAATACGAGATAGCATCATCTGCTCGCGCATTTTTACCTTTATATGGGACATTACTCATTTTAGCTCTTGTACATGCAATAACAAATACTGTTTTTTCTAAAGCAATTTTAAACTTTGAAAATGAAGATATAATATACGGATTAGTATTTTTTGCCTTTTCTGCAATTATATTCACACTTGGGGCAGTTACCTTTATGATCATTGTAAATAGATTTAAGAAAAATCTATTGGGTCGAGAAGGATATCTCATGTTTACCCTGCCAGTACCAGTGAGCTTACATATTGTATCAAAATTTTTGTCTGCACTTATTTGGCAAATATTCAGTTCGATTGTTGTTATTTTATCCTCAGCACTTATAATGTTAAATGAACCTACCTTTCGTGATGTTATTGAAGAGATTGTTGAATTATTCTCAGTTGCTATAGTCCGGCTGCTCGAAAATGGAAGTATTATGCCCTCTACGGCAATTACGTTAAGCGTATTCTCAGTGCTTACAACCGCCTGTGCATCTATTTTACTTATTTATCTTGCAATAGCAGTAGGGCATCTTGCAAAAAAACATAAAAATTTACTAGGAATAACAGTGTTCCTTATTATTTCTTCAATAGTGAATTATCCTTCGCAAATATTATTTTCAACATTTGATATTAATGCAAATACGATTGTTCCTTATATCCTACTTACCTCATGTATCAATATCGTTCTTACAATTATATACTTTCTTATAACTCGCTACGTATTAAAACATAAACTTAATTTAGAATAAGTCGGTGGCCTTCGGCCACCTTAGCGAGTTTTACTAGTAAAACTCGTT
>CAYJNB010000049.1:0-12238 GCA_964371205.1 uncultured Treponemataceae bacterium | reverse complement strand
TACAGTATTATTCTCATGTGCCAATGCAGCAGATAGCGGCGGATCCCTTGGAGGAACAGAAAATCTACCTACTACCCCTGGCGGAAGCGGAGACGGAAACACTGGCGGAGACGGAAACACTGGTGGAAGTGAAGGTCTAATAACTCTAACAAAAGCAGACTTAGATGATAGTGATATTGCCCCAAAAATAACCGGTGCAACTGTTACAGGTTCATGGTCAATAACCGATGGAACTTTTCCATCTAGTGATCCTCGTAAAATAAACTTTACTGTAACTCCAACAATTACGTATACCGATATTGCAAATGCTATTAAAGATGCAATAAACATTACCGGTGTAAATGTTACTGCAGAATACTTTAGCGGGAATTCAAGTGGTAACGTTGCTACAGATGGGCACAATCTAAACGTAAAATTTCTCCCTGCCCCTGGATATGAGTTCGATTCGACTGTACCATCATACGGAATTTATATCCTTTTTGATACTGAAGTTCCGGTAATAAGACCACCCGCAGACCATTATGTAGATGCAAACGATTCAGACCCTGCAACATTACAAAGTATTATTGATAAGGCTACAGCTGAGCAGACCATTGCTGTTACGGGTACTTTTACTGAAAACATAACAGTAAATAAAACACTTACCTTTGTTGGTTACGGTCCAGATGGTGGTATTATTAATGGAAATGCCAAAGGATCTGTAATGACTGTTACAGGTGGAACTGTTACTATAAAAGAAGATATGACATTAACTAATGGTACAGGATCGGGTGCAGGAATTACCATTGCAACAGGAACAGTTATTCTAAACGGCGGAAAAATCTCAAAAAACAAAACTTCAGGAGATTACGATCAAGGAGCTATTACAATAGCCGAAGGCTCCAATTTTATAATGAAGAATGGCTCCATAACTGAAAATCAAGCAACTTATGGAGGCGGCATTACGGTAAATGGAGGCACCTTCACTATGCAGGGAGGTTCTATTACTAAAAACGCAGCAACTTATGGCGCAGGCTTGATAATTTTTGCAAAGAGCATTGTTAACCTTGAAAGAGGGTCTATATCTCAAAACGTAAATATGTCGAATCAGCTGGACGATATCGAAATGGGCGGTGGCTTTGACGGTGCCCCAAATGCAATTCTTACCATTGAAACTGGTTTTAGTATCAGCACGCTTGGCGAAATACTCCCAAACGGAGGCACTGTTAACGACAATCGCTAACGCCCTAATGCACACAATTAGCTAAGCCTTAAAGCCATTCTCTTGCAGAGTGGCTTTTTTTTCTTTAAATGTAGACAAATTTAGAATTTATTACTATTTTTAAAATAGTTTCTATAATTTTTAAACTATTACATGTCTTTTACGAAGAAACAAAAATAAATGTAAGGAGTAGAGCGTATGAAGTATTTTAGTAGAATATTCATTTTATTTTTAGTATCTGCAATCTTTGTCTCTTGTGCAAATGTAAATGGTATTGTTGCATTAGAGACCGAAAAGCCAGATGTTGATATTGAAAGTGGTGGAAATGAAAATGTTAACAACGGGTCTTCCGGTAATACTGATGAAAATGGCATATTTATTCCTCCAGCAGATATCTATGTTGCAGAAGGTGGAACAGGAGATGGTAGCTCATATAAAACACCGAGCGGTTCTACATTACAAGAAGTAGTTAATGCAGCAGATAGTGGCGATACAATCGCAATTACAGGAACCTTTATTGAAAATGTAATTATTACTGATAAAGCACTTGCCTTTGTGGGGTACGGAGAAAATGGAGCTATAGTTAACGGCGATCATGCGGGTTCAGTGTTTACCATAAATGGAACAAAAGAAGGTGTTCTATTTGGTAATGATATTACGCTAACCAATGGTATTGGAACAGGTGGCAATAATGCAGAAGGATTAGGTTCGGCAATCAATATAAAATCAGGAACTGTCGTTTTAAATGGCTCGGTAATTACTGGTAACGGATCTCCAGTCTATGGACACAATGGCACTGTCTATGTATCAAAAGGATCTCAATTTATAATGGCTTCTGGTTCAATATCAGAAAATTATGCGTATGCAGGAGCTGGGGTTTTTGTTGATACTGAAGGTACTTTTACAATGACCGGTGGAGAGATAACTAATAATACAGCTGGCTTTGGAGGAGGATTACTTATAAATAGAGGCGACACCAAAGGAGGTAGTGCTTCTATGAGCGGAGGAGTTATTAAAGATAATAAACTTAATATTCAATGGGGATCCGGTCAAGATGTACGTCTAGGTGGTGCTTCTTCAACTGTAAATGGGAATGGATCTTCTTTTGAAGTATCTGGAGATGCTCATATTGGAACAGATCCTGTTGTTGCCAAGGGTGGCGTACTTACCTACAAATAGTACAAGTGTATTACACAAAGCTGCCTAATAAGTGTCTTAAAGAGACCCTTATCAGGCAGCTTTTATTGTATTTACTCATCTTGAACAGACTGAGTTTGAGTTATATACTATACTCATGTTTTCTCCCTATCCACCAGAGCTTGCAAAAGCATATTGTCTAGAACTTGCAAAAAAAATTAGTATAGAAAAGTGCCTAGATTTTGAAGATCTTAATGGAAGCCCTGTTCCTCAAAAAAATCGCAATCCGCAATTCAAAACAGATTTTGACAATCCAAATACTCGCGGTCAAATGTTTGCAGTTCTTATATGCACAGATACAACCGGTAAAGAGGTTGTATTAAAGGCATTTTCTGGACAATATAATAGTCAGTGGCTAATTCCCGGTTGGGTTCCTCCCCTTCTTGATGTAGAAGCCTTTAATAAAGAGGTTCTTCGCGCAGATGGCGAAATAAAGCAGCTTACTGCAGAAATTACACTACTAAAATCGGCTGAGAGTGAGCAATGTTCTAAGAATGAAAAAGACATTCTGAAATTACAAGAGCAGCGTCGAAAGTTATCTAATATTTCTCTAGCAAATATATATGCAATGTATCGCTTTCCGTGCGTTGACGGGTCTGTTAAAAGGTTTGCAGAAATTATGGGCACACTTCCACCAACCGGAACTGGCGAGTGTTGCGCTCCAAAACTTCTAGGGTATGCTTTTGAGCATAATTTACAACCGATAAGTATGGCAGAATTCTTTTACGGTAATTCAAATCCATCTAATACACGCCATCATTTAGAATTCTATCCTCCTTGCGACGAAAAATGTGCTCTCGTTCTGCCAACAATGCTCGGCCTAGAAATTCTCTACAAAGATGAAGATATCGTTGTAATAAACAAACCATCAGGACTTCTTTCAATTCCTGGGCGCTCAGAAGAAAACAAAGATTGTGTAACTTCTCGCCTACGTACTCTTTTTCCAGATTGTATTGAGCAACCATCGGTGCATCGACTCGATATGGATACCTCTGGACTCATGGTACTAGCCCTAACAAAAGAGGCACATAGAAATCTATCAATTCAGTTTATGGAAGGGCGAGTATCAAAACAATACGAAGCTATTTTACGCGGTAAATTGCCTACAAGCAACGTAAAAGGCAAAATTGAGTTACCATTCAGACTGGACGTAGAAAACCGCCCACATCAAATCTATGATGCTCTGCAAGGTAAAATGGGAACTACTCTCTGGGAAAAACTTGAAGAATGGAGATGCCACAAAGATATATCTGCTGACACACATTTAACTAGAGTTCGCTTTATTCCTCTCACTGGAAGAACACATCAGTTACGTTTACATTCCATGCATGATCTAGGACTTTCGACTCCTATAGTAGGAGATAACCTATATGGGATACAATTAAAGGGCGAGCGCCTTTTACTCCATGCGTGCAAATTGAGTTTTACTCACCCACACACCACACAGCAAATGAATTTTGAAAGTATCGTTCCATTTTAGTGTATACTTGATTTTTCTAGCAAATTCTCAAAGCTCATGCTATAATCAGACTTATGGAAACAAAAAATACTCTTACACTGCCTGCTATAATTATAGCTATTGCATTGGTAGTTGCAGCAATATGTCTTACTACGGGGCTTTTTAGCATTCAAAATGAACAAAGAACCGTAACTGTTCGAGGACTTGCTGAACACGAGTACGATGCTGACTTTGCCGTCTGGCCACTAGCTTTTTCAGTAAGTGGGAACGATCTACTCGATGTACAGCAAGAAGTAACCGCAAAACTACAAATCGTTCATGCTTATTTAGCAAAATATGGCTTTACTGAATCAGAAATTACGGTAAAAGAGCCATCGGTAACCGACGCAGCTGCAAACATTTATAGCCAAAACGAAGCACGATTCCGCTATATTTCTGAATCCACCGTTTTTGTCCGCTCTTCTAATGTAGCAGCCGTCAGAAAAGCTCTTTCCAATTCACTTGACTTAATCGGAGACGGTATTGCTCTTAAAAGTGACTATGATTCGCGAGTAAGTTATTTATTTACAAAACTGAACACCGTAAAACCACAGATGATTGCTGAGGCAACACAAAATGCCCGAGAGGCAGCAGAACAATTTGCCCGTGACTCCGGAAGTAAAGTAGGTAAGATACAAAGTGCAACTCAAGGCTTTTTTAGTATCGAAGATGCCAGTCCCGGCTTACCTCAGAAAAAAACAGTACGTGTTGTTACAACGGTTGAATATTTATTAAAAGATTAAAAATAATTTTAAAAAAAGGCTACAAGCAAAAAAAAACTTGTAACCTTTTATTCTAATAGAGGTTTGTATTGTATAGATTGCAAGAGCAATAACAATCAATGCAGATTTTAATCTGCATCTTCCTCCTCTCCTTTCCTCCCACCAAGTTTTGGTCGGGAGGTTTTTTTATGTTTTATGCTAAGCGATTCGGTTAATTGCGCTTACAACACCATTAATACCTGCGCGCCCAATATTTGTGCTTCTGCCGCATCCCCACACTTTTTTTCCATCTTCAAGTGTAATCTCAATATAAGAAAGAGCTTCTGTATCTGAGCCACTGCCAATAGCATGTTCATGGAAACCAGAAATAGAAAAGGCAGGAATACTTGTTTTTCTTAAAGACGCAACAAAGGCATCTAGAGGTCCATTTCCTGCTGCAGTTACTTCAATATCTTCGCCTTTCCAGTTTATACATGTTTTACAAGCAATTTCGGCTCCACCAAGTGGGTTCTCTTCAATTTCGACAATGTGCAAGGGAGAGCGAGTTAACAACCAAGTATCTTCGAACAATCTAAAAATTTCTTCTGCAGAGAGTTCTCTCTGGCGTTTATCTGCCTCTGCAGTAACTACGCCACCCAAAGTTGGATGCATTGCTTTTGGTAAGAAAAAGCCATATTTTTGCTCAAGAATCCACGCTGCACCGCCCTTACCACTTTGGCTATTAATGCGAATAATCTCTTTATATTCGCGACCTATATCGATTGGATCAATTGGAATATAGGGTACATCCCAAACTGAGTCAGGATTCATTTTTTCTCGAGCTGCTAAACCCTTGCGGATTGCATCTTGATGAGAACCAGAAAAAGCTGTAAACACTAACTCTCCTGAGTAAGGATGTCGTTGATGTACAGTCATATCAGTAAACTGTTCATACTGCTCAACAATCTTTGGAAGCTGAGAAAAATCCAAACTAATATCTACACCCTGTGTATACATGTTTAGTGCAACTATAATCAAATCTAAGTTTCCAGTTCTTTCTCCATTTCCAAACAAGGTACCTTCAACACGGTCAGCCCCGGCCATTAAAGCAAGTTCGGTACAA
The DNA here is from genome assembly GCA_964371205.1 of uncultured Treponemataceae bacterium. Taxonomy (GTDB): domain Bacteria; phylum Spirochaetota; class Spirochaetia; order Treponematales; family Treponemataceae; genus CAYJNB01. Next base: position 6,518 of record CAYJNB010000049.1, on the reverse strand, counting down.
GCAACAGCTGTGCCACGATCGTTATGCGTATGCAAGCTTACCAACACATTCTCTCTTTCTCCAATGTGCGTGCAAAAGTATTCTACTTGATCTGCGTGAATATTTGCTGTTGTATATTCAACCGTTGTTGGTAAGTTAAAAATGATTTTATTATCTGCAGTTGGGCCCCACACTTGACGGACAGCCTCACAAATTTCTACCGCATAGTCAATTTCTGTATTAGAAAAACTCTCTGGGGAATACTCAAGTTGTATTGGAGTCTTTCCTGCAAGAGGCAAATATTGTTTAACTAGTTTTACACCTTCTACTGCAATATCTTTAATTTCTTGCTGGCTCATATTGAATGTGTATTTACGTTGAGAAGGAGATGTTGAATTGTATATATGAAAAATCGCTTGAGGAGCACCGTTCAAACATTCCATAGTTGTTTTAATTAAGTGTTCGCGAGCCTGACACAATACCTGTACGGTTACATCTGAGGGAATACGATTTTCCTCAATAAGGCGACGTAAAAAATCATACTCTGTTTGTGATGCACTTGGAAAACCAACTTCAATTACTTTAAAACCAATTTGAACTAATAAGTCAAAAAATGCTAGCTTTTCATCGATACTCATAGGAACTGCGAGAGCTTGATTCCCATCACGTAAATCAACAGAAACCCATATAGGCTCTTTTGTAATTGTTTTTGATGGCCATTGACGATTTTGAATCGGGATTTGCCCGAATGGTACATATTTTCCCATTTTATCCTCCGTTGTGTGTTTAACACACTCTTGTGTTTTTTTTGCAAACTTTTGTCTTCCGTAGCAAGCTACCCATCTTTACTGAAGCGGTATATATAACCGTTCAATTTAAGATGACGTAAAAAAACCGCTACCGAAAGGCAGCGGTCTTGCAATATACTGTGTAGTACTGCATTTACTCCCAGACGGAAAAAAACGGCTTCTTACTAAGAAGGAGTTCTAGACCGAGGAGAGATAGTAAATTTTGTGCTACAGACATAATCATTCTTTAAGAATATACGCTATACAGCATTCTGTCAATATTTTCTGCATTTTTTTCTACATTTTTTTTTCTAAAATTTTGCAGAAATTTTACTATACAAATTTATAAATTTATTTTTACTTTTTTTTACAAATTTTATGTTTTTTATGCATTAGCTAGTTGACAGTTACGCTTTCTAAGTTTATGTTTCTAATATAGAAATTCAAAAAAATAGCAAATATGGGGACTAAAATGCTTTCTGAAATTGAATTAATGGACTACTCTTTAACAGCGGATTATGGGAGTGATGACTCTTATGATGATGACTACGAAGATGAAGACTTTGATGAGTATGATGATGATTTTGATGATGAAGACTTTGACGACTTCGACTACGATGAAGATGATGACTTAGATTTTGAAGATGACGAAGACTACGAGTAAGTAAAAAAAGGCTGTTTTACACTAAGGTAAACAGCCTTTTGCTTTTTAAAGCGTATTTAAACGTAGTTTAAAAAGTCTATTGATATGCAGACTCACCTTTAAGTAGTTTGCCATTATGCCATAGTTTTTCGAGGTCGTAGAAACTACGAGCTTCTGCTGACATTAAGTGTACAACTGCAATGCCCAAATCGATTAGGTTCCAATCATCCCCATCTGGGATTTTTCTGTTTGGCACTTTAATTTCCATATCGTTTTCTCTTGTATAATCTTTTACATGCTTATACAAACCTTTCCAGTGTGTACTACTGGTAATTGTTACAATAATAAAATAATCTGTCCAGCTGTTAAGCTGAGAAATATCCAATACTGTAACATCTTGCCCCTTATAATCCTCTAAGAGTTGAGCAATTTCTAATACTTTTTCTTTGTTATCCTTCATTATCGTACATACCTTCCATCAAAATCTTTTCCTAAAATTATGGTAAAATCAACCAGCGATATGGATTGGTCGTATTCCAAACCGGGCTGAACCTCTTCATTTATAACATTCTCACACATAATAATATCTGCAAGCTGTTGAGCCGCTTGGTCATTACCTATGTGATTAATTATTGTTGTTTCTTCTACATCGGTATTATCTGCATTTATAGCATTTAAAACATCGTACCCAAAACCCTGATATAGCAAAGAGGTATTTCGAGCTAAACCTGGAGTATTTGTGCCATTCTGTATCTCTAAAACATATATACGAGACTGGCCTTCTCCATCTGCAGAAACCATCTCATTAATAGCTTGTTTTACTACATCTTTTATCAACTGCCCATCATAGAATGGAAAGAGTAATGATTCTCCGTCAACATCTCTAAGAGAACCACTAACTGTTTGTGGTACAAGTCGTTCCGCATCAATTTCTCCAAGATATTCAAACAGCCTACGAGAATTTGCTTCTTCTTGATTTGTTTGCAAAAATTGATAGATATTAGAAAACGTTTTTTCATTATGAAATAAATTATTATTCCGGTTTATCGCCTGAAAAAACGAAAGCACACACTGTTGTTTCCTCTCTTCTAAGTCGGAAGGAATACCTTCAGGAGTTGGATAGGATAAAAATGTCTTTACTTTATCTCCATCTAAAAGCACCATCCCTGATGGTAGCAAGTAATTTTCATTTTGATCTGCTATATCAACTGGTTCAGGTATAAAAACACGTAGACCGCCTAATAAGTCCGTCACTGTAGCAAATTCATCCACATCCATCGAAACACTAAATGGAATCGAAATTCCAAGAAGAGCTTCTATTTCAAGCTTATAGTCTGCCATGTTTTTTTGATTATATACACTATCAATACGATCAACCCTGTCAACAGAAGATAAAAGAAGTCCAGTATTTGCAGGTATATCAAAAAGAGCAGAACGATGTAATTCTGGATAATACAGTAATACGTTTGTCGAAAATGGCAAGCCATCTTTTTCTAGAACAAACAATACATTTAAAACTGAATTACTTACAAGATAGTCTTCTACTTGATTTGACTGTAATGACAGAACAACCAATCCAAAAGTAATAAAAAGAATAACCATTATAATTATGAGAAACAACGAACCCTTTGATGAATAGTTGTAAGCCATTACATAAACTCCTTTTATTCCTGAACCGAAAGTAAAAATGCTTGAGATAAGGAGGAAACTTTTCTCCCCTTTTTTTCTAAAACTTCTATGTTATCCCTTGCTACATAAGCTGTTATACCATTCAAGCTTTGAGAAGATAAGGCATCGTAATATTTTTTTGTATTATAAGGACGCCCCGGTTCTATCTTATCAGCAATATAAATAATCTTAGCTAAATCGCACATAGAAACATGTCCGAAAGTATGATGCCGCACCGCTTCCAAGATCTGTTCATCGGTAACTAGTAATTTTGTTTGTAAATAAACAGCTGCTGCCCTTCCATGTAATAAGGCGGGTTTTTCGTGTTCTAAAGCACTTATAGAGCCCCCGTCTTTGGCTGCAAGTTCAAGTAAAGTTTCATTATTCATTTCCTTACACACATCATGCATAAGTCCACTATAATACCCTTTATCTTCATCTTGATTATATCTTTGACAAAGAATAACGGCTGTTTGTGCAACACGCAGTGAATGCTCAAACCGACTTTCGCTTACATATTTATTTACTAGATCAATACCCGCACCTATAAGTGATTGCATCTGCAAACTTTGTGCCTTATATACTTTATTCATATAACTTTCTTGTACTAATATACTCGTAAACTGCTTCGCTTACAAGATAGCGATACGCTTTTTTTTGTGCTATTCGCTCTCGAATATCCGACGAAGAAATTGGCAAATAGGCATTATTGACTTTTTTGTGTTTAAAAACAAAATCTTCGACAATCGTATCTGAGTCATGACGGCATGCTAAAATCAGATCAACACGCTCAGAAAGTTCCTTTGCGTTTTTCCATGAGGAAAATCCGTCAACTAAATCATCGCCTAAAATTACCCCTAATTTTCCTTCTAAGACATTTCCTGTACAGTTATCTTGGGAAAATTTGCGCTCTAAAAAATCAACTGTATCAATGGTGTATGAGACACCCTCTCGCTCTATTTCGCATAATTCTATTTTAAAAGCTGGGTTTGCTTCAATTGATTTTTTGAGCATTTCTATTCTGTCTTCTGTTGAAGCTCCAGTATTAAGTTTTTTATGAGGAGGAACAAAGGCAGGAATAAAGAAAATAGTATCGTACCCAAGTTCCAAGCAAACTGTTTCGGCAAGAGCTAAATGTCCAACATGAGGAGGACTAAAGGAGCCTCCTAAAATTGCTGCCTTCATTACTCGCCGTCGCTCTCCTGCATCCCTGGATACTGAATATCTTGTGTATCTACCACCGAACGATTAGACATAAACTTACTTACTGGAGGCTTTTCGTTTAAGCCAGCCTTAAGTTCTTTTCGTTGAGCGTCAACACTATCGGCAAGGTCGATTACCGCGGTTCTAACCGAGTCCAAACCGCGTCTATTATGAATAGACATTCCGATTACCGTTAAATCTGTATATTTTTCTTTAATTGCAAGAAATCGCTCTTTTGCACCTTCTATATCAAGCTTATTACATAAAATGATTTTTGGTTTTGTTACTAAATCAGGAGAAAAACTCTCTAATTCAGAGGATAGCTTTTCGAACGCATCTTCGGCATTCTCTTCGGAAGCGTCAACAATGAACAAAAGCCCTGAAGTACGTGAAATATGCTTGAGGAATCGAATACCAAGCCCCGCACCATCGGATGCACCTTCTATAATTCCCGGAATATCTGCAATAATAATATCACGTTCACTGTCTACATGCAAAACACCCAAGTTTGGAATTTTTGTTGTAAACGGATATGGAGCAATCTTTGGCCGCGCATTAGTAAAAAAATCCAATAAAGACGACTTACCAGCGTTTGGAAAACCGACTAAACCAATATCTGCAATAATATTGAGTTCAATGCGCAATTTGCGTACTTCACCTGGTTTTCCTTCCAGAGCTATTCGAGGAGCTTGATTTGTAGATGATTTAAAGTGAGTATTTCCCCAACCACCGTTACCGCCGGTAAGGAATACGTACATATCATCTTCTTCTTCGTGGGTAAATTCGCGGATAATATCGCCAGTTTCAAAATCTTTTAGAATGGTGCCAGGAGGAACTGCTATAACAACATCTTCGCCGTCTTTTCCAAAACGGTTACTACCTTCTCCGTCACCACCACTCTTAGCTTTAAAAACCTGCTTATAACGCAAATGGGCAAGTGTGCGAACGTTTTTTTTCACGTGAAAAATAACGCTTCCACCCTTGCCACCATCGCCGCCGTTCGGGCCACCATTGGGTACATACTTTTCTCGTCGAAAAGCAATACAACCATTGCCGCCCTTTCCGGAACTAACTTCTATTACCGCTTCATCAGCAAAATTAATCAAAGTTTTCTATTTTTCTTTCTTATGCAGTTACTTGAATTGAAGCAAGTTTTCTACCCTTGCGTTCGTGGTATACTACAACACCATCTGCAGTTGCAAATAATGTATGATCACGGCCAAGACCTACGTTGTCTCCTGGATGAATTCTTGTTCCTCTTTGACGAACGAGAATTGAACCTGCTGGAACTGTTTGTCCACCATATACTTTAACGCCTAAATATTTTGCGTTTGAATCGCGACCGTTTTTAGTACCGCTACCGCCCTTCTTATGTGCCATTTTAAGCCTCCAATTTTATTCAATTGTTATGGTAACTGCCACATGGGCGGGATATTCAGCTTGTAGAGAATGCAATCCGCTTCGTAAAAAATCGGCTGCAAAAACAAGTCTTTGTTCGGCGGCACTGTCAAAATCAGTAACCGTAAAACTCAGTTCACCCCGTTTTGGCGTTTTAACCAAAACTTGTACCGTTTTTGTTTCTTGTAAAACAGAAACACTTGTGCGCATAAGCACACTTACCGCAGCACAGACAATGTCTGAACCTTTTTTTGCAAAAAGAGCGTGCCCACTTACAGAACCTGCAAGCAGAGCACCATTCTTATTGCATGTTAACTCTGCGGTAATCATGTAAACGCCTTATGCGCCTACAATTTCTTCCACACGAACGTTGGTATACGCTTGGCGATGACCAATTGTTCTGTGATAGTCTTTTTTGCTTTTGTATTTGTATACAATAACTTTTTTGTCTCTAAAGTCGCCTTCTACAACAACTTTTACAGATGCGCCTTTAACGTAAGGAGCGCCAATTGTTACTTTACCGTCATTGCTTAAAAGCATAACAGTGTCAATGGTAAGAGCTTGGCCTGCTTCTGCTTCAATTTTATCGAGTTGAAGGATTGCTCCCTTCTCTGCCTTAAATTGCTTACCCTTATAATCTACAAGTGCGTACATATTCACCTCTATTTAATAAAATACTTTTTTTTAGTGCGACAAGTAATCATATTTATACCATATTTTAGAAAGGAAGGTCAAGCCATGTAAGGTCAAGAATAGCTTATCTATTCTTGCACAGCGCAACAACAAACCTTATTATAGGGACAACTGATACAATTACAAGATTTTTTATATTTTTTTGT
>CAYJNB010000048.1:0-12396 GCA_964371205.1 uncultured Treponemataceae bacterium | reverse complement strand
TTATCGATAAAAAGCTTAATACAAAACGCTCTATTGATGATATTTTTAAACAAGCACAAACGGCTTTTAATAAATGGAGTGAATTTGACCAAAAAGATAGAACTACCGAAAAGCTACTACACATGCTTGATTTTGATTTTTTTGAAGTGTTAGATTCTGTTACAATTGCTCGCTCTCGAAAACACATTGAAAAATATTATGATACTACCGATATTGGAAAGTTCCCTACAAGATTAAAACCTGTTTCAATGCATCCGCCTCTAACCGATTTACAAACTGCAATTAATTATAATGAAATATTTGAACAGTTAATGTTATTAAACCTAGCAATCTATACACCAACACAGTTTATTCTGCCAAGTAAAATGGATAAATATTCTGAAATGTACGGTGATAATAAAGTAAATGTTGGTTTTACGCAGGCAAACCGTGAACAAGGTATAAAACGTTTGATGGCAATAAATTTAATGAAGCGAATGGAAAGTTCTGTGTATGCCTTTACCCTTACATTACATCGCATAAAAGAATTAATGTCGAATACCATTAGCAAAATTGATAATTATGATAAACAACTTCAAGAAGTATTAGACTTAACCGATATATCAAATTTTGATGACTACGATGCAGATGATCAAAATACCGATGATATTTTTAATGTTGGAAAAAAGCTTAAAATTGACCTTGCTGATATGGATTACATAACATGGAGAAACAGCTTACAAAAAGATTCTGATGTATTAGAGTTACTTATTTCGATGGTAAACGATATAACACCGGAACATGACAGTAAACTACAAAACTTGTTAAAACTTGTTAAAGATAAAATTGATACCCCCATAAATGGAAGCAATAAAAAAATAATTATTTTTACCGCTTTTGCAGACACAGCAGAATATTTGTATGAACATACCAGTAAATTTGTTTTTGATTCTTTTGTCCTAAACACGGCAATGGTAACAGGCTCTATTGAGGGTAGAACTACCATACCCAAATTAAAAACAGATTTAAACACGGTTCTTACTTGTTTTTCACCTTTATCAAAAGGCAGAGACTTATTGTTTCCCGATAACAAAACAGATATTGATGTGCTTATTGCTACAGACTGTATTTCTGAGGGGCAAAACTTACAAGATTGTGACTTTCTAATAAATTATGATATACATTGGAATCCAGTACGCATTATACAAAGATTTGGCCGAATTGATCGTATTGGAAGTAAAAACGATGTAATTCAATTAGTAAATTTTTGGCCTGATATAAGTTTAGATGAATATATTAACTTAAAATCGCGTGTTGAAACAAGAATGAAAATTGTTGACATGACTGCAACGGGTGATGACAATATTTTAAGTGATGAAGAAAAGGCAGATTTAGAATATAGAAAAGAACAATTAAAACGCCTCCAAGAAGAAGTTGTAGATATAGAAGAAATGTCTACCGGTATTTCAATTATGGATTTAGGACTTAATGAGTTTCGTTTAGACTTATTAGAATATGTTAAAGAAAACCCCGATTTAGATAAAACACCCTTTGGCTTGCATGCACTAGCAGAAAAACAAGATGATACTCCAGAAGGTGTAATTTTTGTATTAAAAAATCGTTCAAATACGGTGAATATAAACAATCAAAATAGACTGCATCCCTTTTACATGGTGTATATTTCAAATTTCGGTGAGATAATTTGTGACCATCTATCCCCAAAAGACATGCTCGATAAAATGAGATTTTTATGCAGGGGAAAAACAGAGCCTAATAAAAACTTATGCAAGCTTTTTAATACAGAAACAAAAGACGGAAAAAATATGAGTGCTCTATCAAGTCTTTTAGCAAAATCTATTGCTTCCATTATTGAAGTAAAAGAAGAAAGCGATATTGACTCTTTTCTAAACGGTTCTGATATGAGCTTCTTTTCAAATCAAATAAAAGGTTTAGACGACTTTGAACTTATTTGCTTTTTAATAATTAGAAATGAGGAGTGATTACAAATATGATTACACTTCCTAAAAGTACAGAAATAAACAAACAACTAGCAAAAGCAAAAGTATATGAAACTTTTTCACTAACCAATGCACAAAAAGTGCAATTTGATGCAGACATTGAGCGTATGTATTTTTCTAATGAAATATCAGAGCGTACAACAACAATTATAAAAGGCGAAAAAATTACCTCTGTTTTTTTTGTACGTGTGCACCTAAAACAAAAACAATATAATCAAAAAAATATACTATTACTTTCAAAACTCATAAATCAAAATATTGTTTATATCCTCGAATACAAAAATGAAACACAACTAGCCATATATAACACAAAACTTATTACTACCGCTTGGTCACAAGAAGCAAAGATTACTTTACAAGGTTTAAACCTTGATACCATTTGGGAAAACCTTATAAAAGACATACATAACTCACAAGAATTGGTGTATACTTATGATTGGGACGAAACACTAACTGTTTCGGATAACATAGCAGAGTATGATACACGGTCAAAAACTTTGAAAAAAATTGAACAATTAGAAAAACAAGCTCGTTTAGAAAAACAGCCAAAGAAGAAAATGGCGTTGGTAGAAGAAATACGAAAGTTAAAGGGGGAAGCATAAATCATGGATAATGAAATTTGCAGACTTAGCGACGAAGAATTGATTTTGACTCTCAGTGAAAATATTGAGAACTTAAAAATAGAACTTGGTGGTATACATATTACATTGGCCAAATATATTTCTAAAGGGAATATAATAAATTACTTAGATAATTTAAATACTGCTTTGAGCGAGAAAAATATTAGAGTTATTAAATACTGTTTAAGAGAAATAAAATCTTGGTACGATAACAACATAAATAGAATTAACGCAAATAATTGGACCAATAAGTATGACCATCGTACGAATAAGAGAAAAATTGAAGAATTTTACACAATTTTTGAACAAATTCCTGATGATATAAAAATTGATACAGTTGAGAGTGTTATGTGTAACAACAGTAATAAACCAATTATTTTTCTTAGTCATAAATCTGATGATAAAAAATATGCAGATGCACTGGAGCAATTTTTTGTTGGACTAGGCGTAAAAAATGAACAACTAATATACACTTCACACCCTCTTCACAAAATTCCATTAGATGAAAATATTTATGAATATTTGAAAAAAAATATAAATGGCAATGTTTTTATGATAATCCTTTGGTCTAATAAATATTTAGAAAGTCCTGCCTGTTTAAATGAGATGGGTGCAGTTTGGGTTGTACAAGGTGATTATACAAATATTTATGTTCCTGATTTTTCTTTTGGAAATCCAAAGTATCATGAATGTGCGGTTGACACAAGAAAAATGGGAGCTGTACTAAATGGGGATGCGCATTGTAAAGCAAACATGATTGAATTAAAAAATAAAATACAAGCATTGTTTAATCTTAACAATGATGAACAACAATCCGCTTTTTTGATTGATCAATTTATTACTGAAATTAAAAGTAAGTAGGCATACGCAGAAGGAGTGAAAAGTGGCACAAAAAATTAATATTTCACAATTAAAAAGTAAGATAAGGCAAATCGAAAATAAACAGCGTCAAGCTATAAATAAATATAATAGTGAAGTACGGCGTGTAAACCAGAATTTAAGAACGGCTATCAATCATTATAACAATATAGTTCGGCAACACAATGCAAAAGTTTTACAAAATAGAAGAAAAATAGAGGCAGAGCTTAGGAAGTTAAGTACTTCTGTAGTAACAAGCACAACCTCTTCTTATATGGTTACTGTTCGAGAGATGAATAACTCGTATCAAAGAGTTGCAAATGATTATGATAGCCTACAAAACTCAAATTCTTTTGTTGAACAGTTCTATGAAAATTCTGAAAAAGAAAATGCTAATAACTTACAAACTGCAAATATATTAAACTCAGCAGATGACGCTGTTTTTCAACTAGATGAAAATGAAAATACGATTGGAAATAAACTAAACCTAATATCTACTGATTTAAACGATAGATGGAAAGGGGCTGTGTTTTCCTTGCATCCTGAAAACCCTGATGCAACGAGACATTTTTGCACAAGCGCAAGAGAAATATTTACCGAGATTTTTAAACAAAAAGCACCTGATAGCACAATTTTTGAACTATACCCAAATTGCGCAAAAACTCAAAATGGTACACCTACGTACAAAGCAAAAATAAAATATTTTCTTGATAAAAAAGGCTTAGAAAATGATAATGCAGTAGATTTTGCCAATGAAAATATAAAGAATGTAGTAGAATTAATTCGAGAATTAAGCGGAGGAACACACGGTCAAGCTGGTAAGTACAGTATAAATAAACTTAAAGTGATAAAAACAAGGGTTGAAGGTTGTTTAACTTTTTTATGTGATATTGCAGAATAATAAAGGAAAATAGCTATGAACGAAGCTCTTGAAAAAATGATGCATCTTTATGATTCTCTACCAAATAAAGCAATCGATACATGCTTAAAATATCAGTTTCAGTTTAATACACTTCGAATAAGCCTTTATTTTGATGCTCTTGATAAAGATTGTGTCGGTCTTTTTTTACTTTTAAATACTACTGAAGGAAAAGAACTTACTTATCTAACCCCTATCAATATAGGAAATAAGTACTTACCCGAATTACCAAACGAAATTTTATTTAAGGTTTCAGTAGGTAAGAAACTTGATACTTTTTACACAGCACTTAAAAAATGCATTTTAGAATCAAATCCGTTGTATTTGCATTATAAACAAGATAAGGAATTTAAAAAAGGAATATCAAATATTAAGAAAAAAGAAAGCCTTCCATTTTTATGGCATTTGCGAAGAGATAAAATGACACCTGAAATGTTTAATACTGTATTAAAAACTTTTCGAATTGAAAGGTCAACTTTAGAAAAAATTCAAAAAGCAGGCTTTACTTTTGTGCGAACTGATGATATTGAAAAAAGGCGTAACCTAGAAATTATCTTAAAAGATGCTAACTTCCCCCTCTAACCACCGCCCCCTTTTTTGCCGATAATAGGCGTAGAGGGGCGTGCCTTTGTGCTTCGTTTCTTGACTCCAATACAAAGGATTTTTTTTAATGACTGATAAACTAAAATTACACACTAAAAATAAAGCTGACGAAAACTTTGAAAAACTTGCAAGCCTATTCCCAAATGCTGTTACTGAAACCATAGATGAAGACGGGCAAGTTGTGCGTGCTATTGATAAAGACGTGCTTATGCAAGAAATATCTCATACGGTAGTTGAAGGAAAGGAAGAACGCTACCAGTTCACATGGCCTGATAAGAAAAAATCTATACTTACTGCAAATGCGCCTATTAACAAAACTTTACGTCCTTGTAGAGATGAAAGTGTTGGTAAGGACGGAACAAATGGTGCCTTTGACTCTGAAAACCTTTACATAGAGGGTGACAACCTAGAAGTGCTAAAGCTACTGCAAGAAACCTATCTTGGCAAAGTGAAGATGATATACATAGACCCACCATATAATACAGGTAAAGATTTTATTTATAAAGACAAACGATATATTGATATGGATGAGTATATGGAAAACAGTGGACAATATGATGAAGATGGAAATCAAATGGTGTTAAACACTGAGTATAACGGGCGTTTTCACACAGATTGGTTGAATGACATTTATCCTAAAATAAAATTAGCTAGAGATTTACTGTCTGATGACGGTGTTATTTTTATAAGTATTGATGATAATGAAGTTGAGAATTTGAAGAAGATTTGTAATGAAATTTTTGGTGAGAATAATTTTATTTCAAATGTGATTTGGCAACATAGCGTTCAACCTAAAGGATATACAGGTACTTTTTCTGTTCATCATAACCATATCTTGTTCTATAAAAAAAGTATAAAGTTTGAGTTAGCTACATTAGTTCGAACAGAAGAAGACAATAAGGCTTATAAAAATCCAGATAATGATCCTAATGGAGCATGGAGAAGTGGTGATGTACGAAACGCACTATATCGACCGAATCTGATTTATGACATAATTTCACCGAATGGAACAGTGATAAAGCCTTGTTCAAATGGTTGGAGATGGAGTAAGAAAACTGTAGATGAAAAGATTAGCACAGGAGAAATAATTTTTTCAGATGATCAAACAAGAATTGTAAGGAAAATTTATTTAAAAAATCTCGAAGGAAGAACACCTGAAACAATTTGGTTTGCAAAAGATGTTGGAAGTACAAGAGATGCTATGTCAACTTTGAAAGAATTATTTATAATTCCTCCTTTCGACACTCCTAAGCCTATAAATATAATTCAAAGGATGGTTAAGCTTGCAAATTTAAATAACAACGACATAATCCTCGACTTTTTCTCCGGTTCCTCAACCACTGCCCATGCAGTTATGCAATTAAATGCTGAAGATGGCGGTAATCGTAAATTCATTATGGTACAGCTACCAGAAATAACCGATGAAAAATCCGAAGCCTACAAAGCAGGATACAAAAACATATGCGAAATCGGAAAAGAGCGTATTCGCCGTGCAGGAAAGAAAATAAAAGAAGACAATAAAGACAAAGACGGTATAGAAAACCTTGATGTTGGTTTTCGCGTATTAAAAACTGATACATCAAACATGAAAGAGGTATATTACAAACCAGGCGAAATTGATCAAAGCCAAGTAGATATGTTTGAAGAAAATCTAAAAGAAGATAGAAGTGCAGAAGACTTACTTTTTCAAGTTATGCTTGACTTAGGTGTGCTTTTATCGAGTACCATTGCGCAAATGGAAATAAGCGGTAAAAAGGTTTTTAATGTAAACGATAATTATCTTATTGCCTGTTTTGATTCCGACGTTACCGATGATGTTATAACAGAAATTGCAAAAACAAAACCGTACTATTTTGTAACAAGAGATAGCTCAATGGCAAACGACAGTGTAGCCACAAACTTTGAGCAACTGTTTAAAACCTACAGCCCCGATACAATTAGAAAGGTATTGTAAGAATGTATAGTGGTTTTTTCGCGCATAAATGAAAAATATTGCAAAATCACAAGTGTTTTACTTGAAATATGTGAAAAAATCACTTATACTTAACCTACGGAGAATATATGCTAATTAGATTTAATGTTAAAAACTTTCTTTCTTTTTCACATCGAGATGATATTGAAACTAATGAAGAAAGAAGCCAAGAGTTTTCAATGATTCCAGGTAAAACTCGTAGTAAAACAGAACATATTAATAAGAGTAATACACAAGATTTACTTAAGTTTGCAGTTGTTTACGGTGCAAATGCTGCAGGAAAATCTAACCTTATAAAAGCCCTTGCCTTTATGCAAAAATGCATAATATTTGGGAAAATTCCTTTAGGATATACTGAAAAGTTTTGCAAAACAGATGAGCATAATAAAAACAAGCCAAGTTATTTTGAGCTTCAAATATTACTTAATGATAAATGTTATTCGTATGGTTTTGAAATTGTTCTTAATACGAGTGAAATTGTATCTGAATGGTTAGTTGAAATTCAACAAAATGATGTGGAAAAACTTCTATTTGAAAGAAATACTCAAAGTGGTGCATACGAGTTTAGTTATAAACTAAAAAGTGTTAATAATCTTTCTGTTTATGCAAACGATATAAAAAACGATAAAACAACACTCTTTTTATCCATTATGAATCAAAATAAAAATACATTTTATAATGAAAACAAAGAAGCAATTATCTTTAAGAAAATATTCGAATGGATTTCTATTTCTTTAAACATAAACTATCCAGATAGTCCAATTTCAGATGGTACCTATTTGCAAGATGTAAAGAATATAGAAAAGTTAGGTCAGTTTTTGTGTGCATTTGATACAGGCATTAAGGAAGTTAAAGCCGTAGAAATAACTCTTGAAAAAATGTTATCTACTATTCCCCCTAATTTTCAAAATAATGTATTACACAGTATTGAATTGCAAAAACGAGAAGTTCAAAATGAAAGAGTTCTTGGAATGTCTGCTCTTATACGTTCTAGAAACCAGATATACACAATAAAAGTTGACAAAAATCAAAATATAATAATACATGAAATTCAATTTTCTCATAAAGATAAATTTTCATTTAGTCTAGGGGAAGAATCTGATGGAACAGCTAGGTTATTTGACTTGATAGAAATACTTGCCGCAAAGGAAAACAAAACCTATGTTATTGATGAATTAGACAGATGTTTGCATCCCTCTTTAACATATGAATTTGTTAAAACCTTTTTAGAGGTTGCAAAACAATGTAATATCCAACTTATTGTAACAGCGCACGAATCTCGGTTGTTAGATTTTGATTTATTGCGCAGAGATGAAGTTTGGTTTATTAATAAAAATGATTCTGGAGAAAGTGATATGTATTCTTTAGAAGAATATAATGAACGCTTCGATAAAAAAATTGATAAGGCATATTTAGAAGGTCGCTATGGTGGCACTCCTGTTTTTTCTACTCTATTCCCAATTGAATAAGGAAATACTAAATGCGTGAAAAAAGAACTTTTGGAGAACGTGCAAAAACTCGAAATTCAGATATGCCGAGAGTAAAGTATTTTCTTGTAATGGAAGGTACACGCACAGAACCGATTTATTTTAATACTCTTACTCAAAAGCAAAATAAAACCACTCTAGGTATATCTTCTCTAATAGATATAGTAGAAGTTGAAAGAACGATTGGTGAGAAAAATTGGAGTAATCCCAAACAACTTCTTGACAGAGTGTTATTAAAGTTAGAAGAAAGTTCTACAGGACAAAAAACGTATGGCACACTTTTAGATGCAATAAAAGATTGTTTTAAAAATGATGAATATTTGCAAAAAAGAAAGAACTTGATTAATGATTTTATACTGTTGTTACAAGACTATATTAAGACTAATTTAGGAAAAAAATTGGATGATGTTATTCAAAATATCGAAGTTGAAGTAAACAAAATACGTACATATTTTGAAAAAGAACGACCTCGAATGGTAGCTTTAATTGCAAGTAATCTGGATGAATCACTTGAAGAACAAGAAATAACCTATGACCCCGAAATTGATGTTATTTGTCTTATAGTTGATCGAGATAAAAACGATTTTACTGAAGAGCAGTATATGTATGTTCAAGATACTTGCCTAAAAAACAATATCCAGTTGTATGTTTCTAATCCTTTTTTTGAGTTTTGGCTTTTATTGCACTTTAATGGGGTGCTCTCTTTTAAAGGGCGAAGTATTGAAAATGATAGTGAAATAAAAAAAGCTATTGAAAAAGAACTAAAAAAAGTTTTGCATGGTTATAAAAAGGAAAGATATGATGCACAAACACTTATAGGAAGAATTGATAGTGCTATTGAAAATGAAAAAGAATTTTGCGAAAAAATTCCAGAATTAAAAAATGTACTTGGCTCAAATGTCGGTAAATTAATAGAAGAGCTTAGAAAGCCAAGATAATCCATTTAAATAAACAAAATTGTGAGATAAAAATGAAATTTAATTTTAAAATACAAGAATATCAAACAGAGGCAGTAGATGCTGTAACAAGTATTTTTAAAGGTCAGCCCTATGTTAACAGTACAACCTACCGCAGAGACCTTGGTGTAATGGAAGTAAAAGAGCCAACACCTCATGTAGATTTGCAATTTGAAGAAGAAACAGAAATAGATGATACAGGTTTTAAGAATGAAAAAATTATGTTGTCTGATAATGAACTCTTAAAAAATCTTCATGCACTTCAGGATGCAAATAATATTAAACGTTGTAAAGAGTTAATACATGATTTTGGTCGTTGCAATTTAGACATTGAAATGGAAACAGGAACGGGTAAAACATATGTGTACATAAAAACAATGTTTGAGCTTAATAAAAGGTATGGCTGGAGTAAGTTTATTGTTGTTGTTCCCTCAATTGCAATTCGCGAAGGCGTTAAAAAGTCTTTTGAAATACTCGAAGACCATTTTATGGAGCATTACGGCAAAAAGGCGCGCCACTTTATTTATAATAGTTCCAATCTTACACAGTTAGATAGTTTTTCAAGCGATAATGGCATAAATGTAATGATAATAAATACGCAAGCGTTTGCGTCATCTCTTAAAGAAGGCGGAAACAGCAAAGAAAGTCGTATTATTTATGATAAGCGCGATGAATTTCAATCTCGCCGTCCCATTGATGTAATAAAAGCAAATAATCCCATAATTATTCGCGATGAACCGCAAAAAATGGAAGGTGATGTTACACAAAAAGCTCTTAAAAATTTTAATCCGCTTTTTACCTTAAACTATTCAGCTACTCATAAAAAGAAAAACAATCTTGTGTATGTACTCGATGCCTTAGATGCATATAATAAGCGTTTAGTTAAAAGAATTGAAGTAAAAGGTTTTGAGATAAAAAATCTAAAAGGAACGGACGGTTATCTGTACCTTGAAAATATAGAACTAAGTCCCAAGGCTCCACCAAGAGCAAAAATTGAAATGGAAATTAAGTATGCGTCTCACATAAAAAGAGAATGCAAAAAATTAGATGTTGGAGATAGCCTTTATATAGCATCAAATAACCTAGAACAATATACCGATTATGTTGTGTCTGATATAGACCCCATAAACGCACTTGTCTCTTTTACTAACGGTGAAACAATTTCAAAAGGCGAAGTTATTGGCGATAAGTCCGAAACTCACATGAGAAGAATACAAATTAGAGAAACAATTTTGTCTCATTTTGAAAAAGAAGAAAAACTTTTTTATGACTGCATAAAGACTATTTCACTTTTTTTTATTGATGAGGTTTCAAAATATAGGCAATACGATGCAAGCGGAGATGAAGTTCTTGGAGAATATGGTAAAATATTTGAAGAAGAATACTTGTCTATTTTAAATGATAAAATAACGCTATTTACTGACCAAAAGTATCAACAGTACTTAAAAGATTCCTGTAGTGTAATTTCAAAGGTTCACACTGGCTATTTTAGTATTGATAAAAAAACAAAGCGAAGCGTGAACAGTGATATAAAAAGAGGGTCTGACACAAGTGATGACGTTTCTGCCTATGATTTAATACTTAAAAATAAAGAGCAGTTACTCAGTTTTGAAGAGCCGACACGCTTTATTTTCTCGCACTCAGCTCTTAGAGAGGGGTGGGATAATCCAAATGTATTCCAAGTGTGTACGCTTAAACATTCAGATTCAACAACTACAAAACGTCAAGAAATAGGGCGTGGATTGCGACTTTGTGTAAATGAACATGGCCACAGAATGGACGAAGAAGCTTGTGGAGACGATGTTCATAACATAAACACTCTTACCGTTATTGCAAGCGAAAGTTATGCAACATTCGTAGACGATTTACAAAAAGAAATAAAAGAAGTGCTTTACGAACGACCAACAAAAGTTAGTATTGAATATTTTGCAGGGAAAACAATTCGTGTTAATGGCGAGCCAGTTAAAATTGAAGAAGCCGATGCAAATGCTATCTTCTTTTATTTAATTAAAAATGATTATATAAATGAAGAAGGCTCTGTAACAGATACCTATAAAAATGCAGTAAAAGAAAACACCTTGTTTCCTCTTCCTGAAAAAGTTGTTCAATTTACAGAGGTCGTCCACAAACTTGTTCAAGCAATTTTTGATGAAAGCATTATTCTCGATATGTTTAATGATGGTAACGGCGTAAAGGTTTTAGAAAATCCATTAAATGACAACTTTCATAAAAAAGAGTTTCAAGCACTTTGGAAACACATAAACCATAAGTATGCCTATACCGTAAGTTTCGATAGCGAAGAATTAATAAAAAAATCGGTACAGAGTATCAATCAAAATTTATTTGTAACAGAACTACAATATATGGTTACAAAAGGTTCTCAAAAAGAAAAAATAACTGGCTTGATGGTTGCAGATAGTGGAAGTTTTAATACAAATAACACAGAGCGGTTTACGCTAAACATACGTAGTACTAGTAATACACAATATGATTTAATTGGTAAAATAGCTCAAAATGCTGTTCTTACACGTAAAACGGTCGTTGCAATTATAAAACAAATAAGAGTTGATAAGTACTATATGTTTAATGCAAACCCAGAAGAATTTATTTCTAAGGTAAGTACTCTAATAAAAAATGAAAAAGCATCGATGGTAGTAGAGCATATTTCCTATAACACGATTGATGGTGAGTACGATAGCAGTATTTTTAGTGCAAATAAAAGCCAACAAAGCTTTGAAAAAGCCTTTTTATCTAAAAAACACATACAAGATTATGTTTTTACCGATGGTACTGCAGAGCAAAGTGTAGAAAAAAGGTTTGCAAAAGAATTAGATGAGGCGAATGAAGTGTGTGTATATGCAAAACTTCCTCGCACCTTTTATATACCAACCCCTGTTGGTAACTATTCACCGGACTGGGCAATAGCTTTTAATGAAGGAAGCGTAAAGCATATTTTCTTTATAGCAGAAACAAAAGGTACAATG
>CAYJNB010000047.1:0-12565 GCA_964371205.1 uncultured Treponemataceae bacterium | reverse complement strand
TTAACTGCATGTAAGTTACCTGTTTGCGTTGTATATGTTCTTTTTAAGTTCTCTAGTCGAATTTGCATTATTAAAATGTACCGTGTTTATGCGCATAAGTCAACGGCTTTCTAGTATCTTAATAGGAAAGTAAAAAAAAGGAACTATCTCAAAATTTCAGTTTTAAGATAGCCCCATTCACGTAAATTTAATTAGCAAGTACTACAATACTACTGTTTCTACCATGTAGCGGATAGATGAGCCTGTTGTATCAGCAATTTCTTTTTCAATAACAAATACAAGCTCACTTGCATTTGCAGAGGTAAGAATACGATTAATGCGATAGGAAATAACACCCTTTCTTTTAAAATCTGGGTTACCACCAATTTTGCGAACAGTTACATTTCCGTTTGCATCTTTTTTTTCAATAACTAAGTAAAAAGAAGATTGTGCACTTGATCCTTTGCCTTCCACAACAGAATGTAATCTAACAGCAAAAGTTCGTCCTTCTTCGTTCATCGGTGCTGTAAAATCTCGAAATTCAATTGTATCAGTTGCAGCTTCTGTTTTTGCATCTACATAAATTATATTACTTTTTTTTGCACCCTCAATGTTCTTTGACTTAATAAATTGAGAGGCGTCAGAAAGAAGACTATCATATACCTCGCGTGCTGGTTTTGTTTCTCTGGAAACAGATGTTTTAAAAGTCCCACTCGAAATAAAGTCATTTTTTGCAATATCTACTGCATAGATATTTGCATATGAATTGTACTGCTTATCGGTAACTCCATACTCTCCAAACATGTATACCTTTCCATCTGAAGAAAATCCAATATTCTCAAAGCTAGCAATATCGCCTGCAAAAAAGATAGCGCTTAATAAAAAGAATAAAACAGATACACAAATAAGTTTTTTTGACATATACTTCCCCTCGTTGCAAAATAAATTTACATTATTTCTATACTATATTGTCGGAAAATACTGCCCTATGCTTTACATAATTTTAACTTAGGAGTATTCTTTATATTGTATGACACTATCATTTAGAAACCGAACACTTAAAAGTATATTTATTACTGCAATTTTAGCATTCATAGTCTTATCATTTTATATAACAATGGGGTTTTATACAAATCGTTTTTCTGCCAACACAGAATTGCTACGAATAATTCCTATTTTTTCCACACAATATATGGCTGTTTTGTCTTCAATTGTTATTCTCGTTGTGTATGTTATTATAGTAAGTACTATTATATTTTTTCTTTTTCAAAAAATTCAATCATCCGAAGTAATTTATTTTAGTATTTTTCTTGTCTCCTGTCTATTTGAGGCTTTACGTTTTGTAATACTGTATATAAGTCTAACTGGACTGTACTCAGATGTACTACTTGTTTCTGCAAGAGCAATATTTTTTGCCCAAACATGCGCACCTCTGTCCTTTTTAATTGCTGCTATTTTTTTAGGTAGAAAACAAGAGGATAATATTGAGCGCTTTTGCTCTCTTGTTTTTGCTGCATCTATTATTTGTTCATTTTTTATGCCCTTTAATACGGGAACTGTAACGTCGAATGGCATGTTAACATATGGTTTTATGACACAAATAAATATTATGCGAATACTATTAGCTATTCTTGCATTTTGCTGCTTTTTAATTAACTGCACAGCAAACGAAACAGCTGAATTAAAAGGGGCCGCGTACGGGTATTTAGTTTTATACTTAGGTTATTTACTGCTTACCGTTAGCGATAATTTTTTGTTATTTTCTGTTGGCTTTACCCTGCTTGGTACTGGAACTTTTTTGTTTATAAAAAGTCTCCATCGCTATTATTTATGGAAATAAAAGCTAAAACAACCACAGTTTTAGCTTATAAAAAAAACATACTGCGAAAAACCTGCAAGTACTACAGGAATTAACAAATTATCTGCATCGGTTAAGGGAACTAGCTCAATTACTGTTGCGATTGTAGCAATATAAAGCGCAATAGCAACATCGTGTGTAATACATGCTGTAGAAATAAATACAGCACCAAAACAAGAAAGACTACCTGCAACTGTTTTACCATTAGTAAATGGAATATGAATACGCCCCCATAGCTTTCCAACTAAGCTTGCAATCCCATCGCCAAGTGCAAGTGCACAAATACCAACCATTGCAGATTTTTCGTTAAAAAATACTGCTGTAATTATAACACCAAGCGCAAGTGTTACTGGTCCTAATACAAACGAGTTTTCGTCTCGCTTGCGCGATGCTGCGACTGTTATTTGAGAGACAAGCGGTATAGAAATACCATTCATACGTGCAATCTCTGAAAAAATATATAAAAAAAGAACAGCAGAAAGAGCAAACAGCGTTTGCCAATAAAGATAGTGCAAGCCCACCAATACACCAAGTGTACACAGATGAATAGCCTTTCTAAAAAGTTCTTTATATATTAGATTTATATGTTTTCGAAGCTCAATACCACTCCGATGATTTTGTAAAATACTCATTTAAAATAGTGTATACCGAAAAACGTTATTAGTAAAGCATAAAAAAAGGCACTCTAGCATAAAGCTGAGCGCCTTTCTTTTTTTAGAAGTTACAGAAACTTAGCGTTGAACGCGAGCACCTGCTCCCTTCATAAGAGATTCAACTTCTTTTACATTTACCATAGTGGTATCGCCTGGAGTTGTCATAGCGAGTGCACCGTGTGCTGCCCCGTAATTAACTGCAGTTTGCGCATCACCTGTTGTAATAAGACCGTAGATGAGCCCTGAAGCAAAAGAGTCTCCGCCACCAACACGGTCCATAATTTCTAGGTTATCGTATTGAGTTGCTTTGTATACTTCGCCGTTTGCGTAGCACAATGCACTCCAGTGATTTACTGTTGCGGTTTTTACTTCGCGTAAGGTTGTTCCAATTACTTTAAAGTTAGGATATGTTTCTGCAACCTTTGCCATCATTTTTTTGTACCCATCAAGGTTGAGAGTTTTAAGGTCGTCGCCGCCTTCAATTTCAAAACCAAGACAAGCTGTAAAGTCTTCTTCGTTACCAATCATTACGTCAATATATTGAGCAATTTCTTTGTTAACTTCTTGTGCGCGAGCTTGTCCACCGATTGCCTTCCATTGTGAAGGACGATAGTTTAAGTCGTAAGAAACGATTGTACCGTGTTTTTTAGCAGCCTTAACAGCAGCAATAACTGTTTCACTTGATTCTTGTGAAAGAGCTGCATAAATACCACCAGTATGAAGCCAGCGCACACCTAATGTTCCAAAGATGTAGTCAAAGTCAAAATCTTCTGGTTTCATTTTTGAAATTGCTGTATTTGCTCTATCTGAACAACCAATAGCACCGCGCACACCAAAACCACGTTCTGTAAAGTTAAGACCGTTGCGGCATGAGCGACCAACACCATCGTATGGAAGATATTTAATAAGAGATGTATCTACACCACCTTGGCAAATAAGGTCTGTAAGTAATGTTCCCACTTCGTTGTCTGCAAAAGCAGTAATTATACCAGTGCGGTAATTAAAACACTTGCGTAGTCCACGAGCAACATTGTATTCGCCGCCCCCTTCCCATGCAGTGAATGAACGAGCGGTACGGATACGACCTTCGCCTGGATCGAGACGGAGCATAACTTCGCCTAAAGAAACTTCATCAAAACGGCATGATTCTGCCGACTTAACATTTAATAACATTTTACCCTCTTTATTATTTATGATATATGGGAACATCTAAAAACTCGGTTAGTTTTTAGAGGTGTCCATATCTTTATTTTCTATTATAGACTGCTTACTTTTTCTGCAATATTTTTACAAGCTGCAGAAATAGCTGCTGAGTCGCCCTTCATCATCCAAGAACCACCAACAGCTACAATTTTGTCCCAAGCAAGGAATTCTGTAAAGTTTGAAGCATCGATACCACTCGTTGGTAAAAACTTAATTTGTGGGAACGGTCCTGCTAAGGCTTTCATTGCATCAAGTCCGCCATATATATTAGCAGGGAAGAATTTAATAGTTGTCCAGCCATCTGCAACAGCTTCCATAATTTCTGTAGGTGTTACACAACCAGGGAAGTAAGCAATACCCTTTTCTTTACAAAGAAGAGAAACTTCTTTATTGTAACCAGGTCCAACAATAAATTTACAACCCAAGCCAATTGCTTCCTTAGCTTGTTCAATGTTAATTACTGTTCCTGCACCAATAAGCATATCGGGGCATTCTTTTATTGCTAAGGCAATAGCATCTTTTGCACAAGCTGTTCTAAATGTAATTTCTGCAATTGGAAGGCCTCCATCGCAAAGCGCCTTCATTTTTGGCAATGTTTCTTCAATGTCGTTTATAACTACGACAGGAACAACTTTATATTGATTTACTCGTTCCATAGTTCACTCCTTATTTACTAATATATTTGTTATCGTACACAGTCAATATATAATTGTCAATAGATGCAATCAATTTGAGATGTAAAACGTACTTGTTTAGCTATATTTTTTTTAGCTCTAACTGAGAGACTTCCCATTTACCAGAAGTTTTTTTTACTTCTGCTATAGCATAGTGTCCTTCGGCTAAAGGACCTGGATTTACTAAGGTTGTTTGTCCAAGAATATCTGTGGAAACTGCTTCATGGATATGTCCACAAATACATAATAGCGGTTGTCTTTTTTCGATATAAGCTCTTAGTAGTGGAGATCCTACATGAACACCGCCAGTAACAAGGTCTAATTTTGTATCTTTTGGTGGTTGATGAGACACAAGAATAAGATTATTCCAAACGCTTTCTGCAGCTTGATTTGAATCTTCCTGAGTGAGGTTTTCTTCTAAACTTGATTCTACTAGAGCAAAATCGCTTATTAAATCATCCTCATCACGTTCGTTTGGTGTAACCCCAGTAAACTTAAGAGATCCGCCAGAGCCTGCAAAGAAAAGGCCATCGTGATAAAGCATAGTACCTTGAATATTAACATCTGCTTCTTCAAGCTTCTCAATAAAATCATTTTCGTCGCAATTTCCTGTAACTGCAAAAATAGTTTCGTTTAGTTTACACAAGGCCTCTAAGGTTGGTAGCGCTGTTTCGGTTGCCCCAAAGCGAGCAAAATCGCCGGCACAAATAACCGCATCGGCCTTTTTGATTTCTTGCGAAAGAGCCTCAATATTTTCTACTGCTCCATGAATATCGGATACTATTAGTATTTTCATGCATTAAGTGTACGATAAATCTACAATGAAAGCAAGGCTTTTTTTAGCTCTTCCATCTGTGCATCTGTACCAATACTTATTCGTATATAATCTGAGATCAGAGGCATATCAAAATGCCGTACAAGAATGCCTTCTTTTTTTATGTGCTCGTAAAGAGCTTTACCAGAAAAGCCTTTCTTTGCAGCAAGAACAAAATTTGTCTTTGATGCAGAAACAATCCAACCATTTTGCTGTAAGAACAACACAAAATCATCACGGGTTTTTATAATTGAACGGCAACAATTACCGTACCATGCAGGATCAGAACAGGCAGCAATTCCAAGTTTTTGACAAAGCGCATCAACTGGAAAGTGATTAAAAGAGTTTTTTACAGTAGTAAAAGCATTTATTACTTCTTCGTTTGCAATTGCATAACCGAGGCGCATACCTGCAAAAGACATACTCTTTGAAAATGTTCTAACAATGACTAAGTTAGAAAACTTTTCTAAGAGTGGAATTGCTGTTTCTGCACCAAAGTCTACATAGGCTTCATCCACTACAACAAAGCGATCCTTGGGATAACGATTCAACAAATCTTCGAGTTCGCCGCAAGAAAGAGCAAGTGCCGTGGGGGCATTAGGGTTTGCAAAAATTAAGCCGCAAGATTTTTCATTTACTAAGGCATCTACATCAAGCGAAAAATCAGCCTTAAGAGGAATCTTCTTAAGCGGAATATTGTAGTAACCTGCATACACCGGATAAAAACTATAGGTATATTCGGGAATTACCAGAGGATCTTTTCCGCTAAAGAGAGCATAAAATATAAAAGACAGCACCTCATCTGAGCCATTTCCACAAAAAATCATCTTGTCGGATATCTCAAAAGGGAGCCCTTGTATTGTATTTTTCTCTGTACTTGTATAATTCGGCAAGAGCCCACCGCAAGCATTTAACAAAGAAGCAATAGACTTCTTAAGCTCTGTAGAATCAGGATCGGGATATACATTGAGAGACGAAACACTAAAATTCGCTACTGTTTCTTGCACACGAGGAGACGGTGAATAAGGGCTCTCGTTAGCATTCAATTTTATATAAGGCCTATCGGTTGGTTGCTCACCAGGCACATAGGGTTTTAACTGTTGTAAACGTTCTGAAAACATAGCTAATGCTATCATAGATGGCAAACAAAGTGCAAGAGTTTTATTTTAGCTCTTTGCATAATTTTCTATTTTATTCATATTACTTAAAAAAACTTTGCATTATAAAAAAATATATGCTATCATACTGTGCAAGAATCACTAAAAAAAGAGGAGAAAACAGTGAAAAAAATTCTAATAAAGACTGCATTAGTATGTTTAGCACTTACTATGCTAGTATCTTGTGGTGGAAAATCAAGCGAAACAGCCGAAGGCAAAAAAGTATCTCTTGATTTATTTTGGTTTGCTGATGGTGGCGAAACAGCCGCTATGCAAAAGCTCATCGATGAATACGAAACATTGAACCCAAATATTGAAATCAATATATTAGAAGTGCCTTTTAACGACATGCAAAATAAAATTATGATGTCTGCTTCAGGTGGCGAAGCTCCAGCAATGTCTCGTACAACAGAAAGTATTATTAGTGCTGTTAATGAAGCCTGCGTTGACTTTGGCGATTACACCGATAAAGATGATTTACTTGAGCAATTTATGCCGTCAATTCACAACTATTTTGTACTGAATGAAAAAGTGTGTGCAATCCCTACAGATGTAACTGCAAATGGATTAATCTATAACAAAACAGCTTTTGAAGCGGCTGGTGTTGCTGTTCCACAAAGCCCAGACGAAATTTGGACTTGGGATGAATTTGTTGTAGCACTCCAAACCGTAATGGAAAAAGGCGGAGTACAATACGGCTTGGTTATCGACAATCCAACACATAGATGGAGTACAGTACTGTATCAGTTTGGTGGAAGTCTTTCTAATAAACAAGGTGGAAACTTAAACAGCCCTGAAGGTATTGCTGCAATCGAATATACTGCAAAATTATTTAATGATGGTATTATTCCAAAAAGCACTTGGTTGGGTGGGGAAGATCCAAACAATCTCTTCCGTTCTGGTCAAGTTGCTGCACACTTATCTGGAAACTGGATGTTCACAAACTATCGTGATAATATTAAAGATTTTGAATGGGGTGTAACATATCTACCTACTCAAAAAAACAGATCTTCAGTTCCAGGTGGAAAACAACTAACTGCATTTAAAGGAACAGGAGTTGAGCAAGAAGCTGTAGATTTTATAACATGGGTAACAGCTCAAGAACAAAACAAACAATATTGCGAAGAAGCTTTGTTTATTTCTCCACGCTTAGACAATGCAGTTCTCGATTATTCTTTTGGATCTGAGTTCTTTGCAGTGTTTGCAAATGAATTAGCAAATACTGTTCCAGAAGCAAGTGCAGACTGGGGATATCCTGGTCTAGCAGCTCAAATTCGCTCACTCTTAGTTGATGGATTCCCAGAAGTAATTAACGGAACCATGACAGCACAAGAGCTTGCTGCAGAAGTTGATGAAGCAAGTACAGCTTGGATAAATAAATAATTAATTCAAAAAAGATACCACCCCGTTGATTGAACTCAGTTGGCGGGGTTTATTGCATCTTAGCACATCTTTTTTATTTGGAGACAATAGTGACTAACAGTAAAAACTCCTTAACATCATGGAAAGTAAAAATATTTCCCTATGTTTTGGTTGCGCCTAACGCACTCATTTTTTCACTTTTTATAGCACTTCCTGCTTTATTCGGCTTTTGGTTTTCGCTCACAAAATGGACAGGGCTAGGTGGTGCAGAATTTATTGGCTTAGAAAACTACATTACCCTCCTAGCAGATAAAAAATTTTGGGAATCAATGCTACGCACCTGTTTATATGTAGTAATATCTTTACCACTAATAATGTCGGTACCACTATTACTCGCTTATATGTTAATAAAAGAAATAAGAGGTCGTGGTTTTTTTAGATCATTATTTTATTGGCCTTCTATGATTTCTTATATTGTTGCTGGTATTTCTTTTAAATTTATTTTTGGAGATACAACAGGTATTATAAACTATTTATTAGAGTTATTTGGGGGACAAAAAGTCGGCTGGCTTATAGAAGGGTCTACTGCGATGGCTGTTGTAATTCTAGCAACACTTTGGTCTAGATCCGGGTTTTATATGGTTGCATACATATCTGGACTGCAGAGCATTCCAAACTCTTATTACGAAGCAGCACAAATAGATGGGGCATCATCTCGCTATAGTTTCTTTAATATTACTCTTCCTTTATTACGACCAACTACTTTTTTAGTAATGATTTTAGCTCTTATAGATTTATTTAAGGCTTACGGTTTAGTTATTTCCTTAACCGATGGAGGCCCTGGCTCTGCTACAAAGTTTGCAGTGCAGTACATTTATGAACAAGCTTTTGAAAAATTAAACCTTGGCTATGCAAGCGCCCTGTCGATGGTTTTATTTTTTATTATGGCAATATTTACTGCCATTCAATTTAGAATGAACAAGGGAGGTGCCGTCGGTGAATAAAATAGCAAATCCTCAGGGAAAAAAAATTAAAAACCTTCTCATATACTGTATTTTGACAACTTTGGGAGCTCTCTACTTACTTCCAATATTGTGGGTTGCTCTTTCGTCTTTTAAAGACGGAGCGGAGCTTTTTCGCTATCCACCTACATTCCTGCCAAGCGTATTTACCATAGAAAATTACATTCAAGCATTCTCTGCAGGTAATTTTGGACTATATTTTTTTAACAGTGCCTATGTTGCAATACTATCGACAATCTTAACGATTATTATTAATACAATGGCCGGCTATGCTTTTGCAAAATTTAAATTTAGAGGGTCAAACGTCTTATTTATATTTTTTATATCTACGTTAATGCTACCTCTAGAAGTCCTGATGATACCAATATTCCAAGTAATTAGAGTTTTTAAAATGTACAACACTTTTTGGGGGTTAATTATTCCGCCAGCAGCAACACCTGCAGGAGTGTTCTTAATCCGTCAGTACTTTCTATCTGTTCCAAATGATTTGATAGAGGCTGCACGCATAGACGGTGCAAGCGAAACAAGTATATTTTTAACACTTATGATTCCTATAGCAAAACCTGCTATGAGTGTATTGGCAATTTTTTCGTTTATGTGGCGATGGAATGATTATATGTGGCCCTTATTAGTAATACGTGATACAGAAAAATATACTGTACAATTAGCTCTTTCGAATTTTGCTGGTCAATTTACTGTAGACTGGAGCAGCATGCTTGCAATGAGTGTTGTAACTATGATACCAGTATTAATAATATTCTTAATATTCCAAAAGCAATTTGTAAAAGGAATGGTAACTGCAGGAATGAAAGAATAGCTTATTATAAGGATTTTAGAAATATAGTTCTATCTAAAAAAAATTCTAGAAAAAAATGCAACGATAGCATTCCAGATACGGCGTAAAAAACCGGGATTTTGCAGTCGATGCAATTTTTCTAGACCTTTTCGTAAATCATCGGGCTTAAAATCAAGGCGTTGTAAATTTTCTTCTAACTCTACCTCAAGTCGATGGACTTTTGTATTTATAGATGCAATAACTACTGGAACCTCTGTCCATCCTAACTGGCGCAAGGCTTCTAAACGACGATTCCCAGCAATTAGTTCGTTTTTTGTATTAACTGTAATAGGATTTAATAACCCATATTTTCTTATACTTTCTTTAAGTTGTTCAATGTTTTCAAGCTCTTTACGAACACGTTTACCTACCTTTATTCGATTGATGTCCATTAACATTGCAAAACTCCTATCCGAACAATTTAGTCAAGTAAAAAGTTAAACGCCGGTGTTTGAGGAGCTTGTTCAACTATAGCAGGCTCTTTAATTTCTTCCGTCGTTATTAGGTCTTCCGTTGATTTTTCCTCTATATCAACCTTACCAGTTTTTAAGAACGATAAATCAAGCTCAAGACTATCGGTATCTTCAATTATAACAGGGTCTACGCCAGAACGCAACCTTTCATCTGCTAAACGTTGCAAAGCAATTTCTTGTGCAGACTGCCGATTTGTATGCAAGGTACAAAGGGTTACTGGTTGGGTTCCTGCTAAAAAATACAGTGGCATAACGTTATGCCCGCAAGCATCTATCGGAATCTGCCCAGAAACAGAACACACATTTGCTTGCACCAAGCCTGTTTGAGGGCGCTCAAATGCTTTATACGGATAATCTCTATTAATCTCTGTCATGTAATCAGCCCATACATACCCTGCCAGAGTTGAACCTGTAAACTCTTGACCTAGAGACTCACCCCCCATAGGATTATCAAACCCAAACCAAACAGCAGTGGTAACATGCGGTGTATACCCAACAGTCCATGCAGACACATTGTTTTGAGTTGTACCCGTCTTACCAGCAGCAGGCATCCTATAAGTCTTTCCGTCAGCATCTTTGTAGTCAAAACGCGTTCCAAAACCAGTTGGGCCACGCAATGTGCCTATATCTGTAGCTCGCTCAAGGATGCTTGTCATTATAAAAGCATTTTGAGGGCTAATAACTTGGTTTGCAGCTCCTCTGTTTTTTTGCTCAATACGCAATTCGCGTTCAGGATCAAAGAAAACCTCGCCATTTCTATCTGCAACAGAGCGAATAGCGATTGGGTCTACAGCACGCCCAGCATTAGCAAAAACAGCATAGGAACGAGCCATTTCTATTGGATGCACAGAAGCTGTACCCAAAGCAAGAGGAAAAACTCTCTCAAAGTTACGCGACTGAATATCTTCTTCAGGAATACCTAAAAGAGCGGTTGCCCGTGAAATTACAGCATCAAACCCTGCTTTTTCTAATACTTTAACAGCTGGAACGTTCATAGAGCGAACCAATGCATACCAGGCAAGTACGGGACCTTCTGATTGGTGCAAGTAGTTTGTTGGAATATACGGAACGCCTTGGTTATAGAAAATAGTAGGCACATCTTCAATAACACTGGCAGCAGTTATTTTTTGCTCATCGATAGCAGCAGAATATACTAATGGCTTGAATGTACTACCCGGTTGCAAGAGGGCCTGTGTAGCCCTAATAAATTGGTTATCTTCTTTAAATTCACTACCGCCAACAAGGGCAGTAATATAACCTGTATCATTTTCGATAGAAACAAGAGTTCCTTCAATATCTGCAGTCTCTGTTTCCGACGTTTCAATATTTGCCTTATTTACTACAGCAACTTTAAGACTCTCCATCCCAAATAGTATAGACATAACATCTATGATTGGATTGATGTCATTACGATATGCAGAACGAGTATCTATTTCTGAGCGAGTCTCAGAGGCTTTAAGGGAAGGAATGTTAAAAGTTAAAGATAAAAGCTCGGTTAGAGGAATATATGTAGACAATGCAACATCTTCACGCGCATCTTTAGAAGCTTTATATCTTCTATTCACAGAGGTAAGTGTACGACTCATTATATCTTGAGCTACTTCTTGGTGTTTTAAGTTAAGTGTTGTATTTACTGTAAAACCACCAGTATAAATATCAAGTGTCCCATAAATCATAGAACTCAGTTCATTAAGCACATATGCGCTAAACCATGGAGCTCTGTCATCTCGCATAAAGTAAGCAGATGTATCTGTACGCGAATAATCAAAAGAATCCCAATACGCTTCGTACGAGACGCGTGCCTCATCTTCGGTCAAATAACCAATTTCTACCATTTGGCTCAAAACATTTTCTTGGCGTGCTCGTGCACGATTGGGATATTTAAAAGGATTAAATTCAGCAGGACTCGATAATAATATAACAAGTAAGGATGCTTCTGCCGGTGTAATCTCTGTAACATCATGACCAAAATAATATTTTGATGCAGCACTCACTCCGTAGGTTCCACCCCCAAGATACGCTTTATTTAAATACAATTCTAAAATTTCATTTTTTGTGTAGCGTCTTTCCATTTGCAGGGCCCAAAATAGTTCAACCAATTTTCGAGTAACTGAAATATCTGAGCGGTCGGCATAGAGAGTTCCTGCAATCTGTTGCGTAAGAGTACTACCACCACCAAGAGATTGACCAGTAACTACACCAATTACTGCGCGAGCAAGAGCCTTTGCATTAAAGCCATGATGCGAATAAAATACTTGATCTTCTCGCGTAATAAGTGCATCTATCATGTGTTGAGGTAAGTCATTGATTGTTATTAAGTCGCGCTTTTCATCCGATGCAAATTCAGTAATAAGCTCGCCATTAATATCTAAAATCTGTGATGGTAATGCTTGGGAAAATTCGGTAAATTGTTCTGTGTTCATAACATTACGAGTCTCAGCTAATAATAAACCAAGACCTAATCCAAACAGAATAGTAAAAAAAAGTAATCCAGAAGACAGAATAATTGTTCTGCGTTTTAATGTTCCCATAGAG
>CAYJNB010000046.1:0-12613 GCA_964371205.1 uncultured Treponemataceae bacterium | reverse complement strand
AACTGGATTATGTTGCTCGCCGTTTGGAAGCGCGCCGCCTAACACTCAAGGTAACAGATGCTGCCGTAGAATACATTGCAGCGGTTGGCTATGATCCGCTCTTTGGAGCTCGTCCATTAAAAAGGGCAATTCAAACCTATGTGGAAAATCCGCTTGCAAAAGAGATTTTACGAGGTGCTTTTACCGAAGGTCAAACTATTACAGTGGACAAAACAGGTGATGGATTAATGTTTGTTTGACTCTGAGGTTTTGTGAACTTTTTTTAACATGATCTCATACATTACAATCATAGTAACCAATAGTACGCCAATAAAAATGGGATACATACTAAATCCTGCATTTCGACCGATTATACCAAAGAGTGCAGGCATAGAAAGTGTCCCAGTGTAGGCGGAGGCCATTTGTACACCAGTTATTGCTTGCGAGTTTGCAACCCCAAAGTTTGCTGGGGTTGAGTGTATTATACATGGATAGATAGGAGCAGAACCGAGTCCAATAAGAATTAGACCAATAAAAGAACCGTTTGCTATTGGTAAAAATAAGATTGTTACTCCTACTGCCATAATAAAAGCTCCACCACGAATCATTTGTGTGTTTGAATACTTTATTGCTATAAAACCACAAATTCCGCGGCCAATGGTTATTCCTAAGTAAAACAGAGCTCCAAAGGCTGCAGCAATTTCTGGTTCTACGCCTCGTATAAAGACGAGGTAACTAGTTGCCCACAATCCTGCGGTAGTCTCTACTGCACAATAGCAAAAGAATGCAAGAGCAATATAAGGAACTCCATTGATTTTAAAAATTTGTGTAAGGTTGAGCGGTTTTTTGTGTTCATGACCAGCATCTTGTTCCGGTTGTTTTTTTGCTCTCCACACTGGTGCACTCAGTAAAATTAGCACGCTTAATACAGCTTGAACAATAAAAAGTATGTGGTAGCCACCTCTAAAAGTAAGGTTGTTTGTAAGCGCAATAGACATAACATATGGCCCAAGCGTTGCTCCTACTCCCCACATGCAATGTAGCCAACTCATATGTTTGCTTTCAAAATGAACGGCAACATAATTGTTCAGAGCAGCATCTACACTACCAGCCCCAAGCCCATAGGGAATAGCCCACAAACACAGAGCATAAAACGAAGGGCTAATCGAAAACCCCAAAAGAGCAATTGCAGTTGTTGCAATACTTACTGCAGTAATTTTGTGAACGCCGATTTTTTTTATAAGGCGATCACTACTCAAACTAGAAATTATAGTTCCTGCAGAAATAATAATTGTAACAATCCCCATTCGCGAAATAGGAACACTAAATTCACTGCTTATTACTGGCCAAGCAGAACCGAGAACTGCATCAGGGAGTCCCAAACTAATAAAAGAAATGTATATAAGAGCTAAAAGTAAACCTACCATATTGCGCCTCAATAATGATTTTTATATAATTATACCGGTATTGATAACTAAAAGCTATAAAAATATCGTAAAATACTATGACACTTTCGCCAAAGTGTTAATAGTAAGGCAAAAATAGGAGATAAGTAAATGATTCGTTTTGACCATTTTAATTTTAATGTATTTGATCTTGATAAGAGTCTTGCATTCTATCAAAAAGCATTAGACCTCAAAGTTGTACGAGAGTTTGAACCAGAGAGTAAAGCCTTTAAACTCTTATTTTTAGGAGATGAGACAACTAATTTTAAGCTAGAGCTTACTTGGCTTAAAGATCGAAAAGAGCCATATAATCTGGGAGAATGCGAGTACCATATTGCTTTTGTTACTGATCAGTACGATGAACTACATAAAAAGCATGCAGAAATGGATTGCATTTGTTACGAAAATCCTGGGATGGGAATTTATTTTATAAAAGATCCAGATGGATATTGGATAGAAATAATTCCAAGCAAAGATAAGTAAATTATCTTAAATACGCTATTTATAGAATTTCTAAGTTCTCAATAGCTTGAGGCTTAGAAAAATAGTATCCTTGTGAATAATCAATATGTTCTTCAACTACGGTTTTCTGGATTGATTCAGACTCTACAAATTCTGCAACGGTAGTTGCATTAATGAGTTTTGCCATATAGCAAATAGATTCGAGAATAATTTTATTGTCTTCACTAAAATTAATGTTGCTTACTATATCACCATCAATTTTAATGATTTCGGGGCGTAACGAAATTATAGAGGTGTATGTTGCAAACCCAACACCAAAATCATCGACTGCAATCTTACAACCAAATTCCCTTGCTTTATTCAAGAATAAATAAAGCTCATTGCCTTTGTTATAGTTTTCTGTTTCTACAAATTCAAGTGTTAACCGTGATGGATCTGGAAAAGACTCAAGTCGGTTAAAGAACCAGTTAACAAACCCTTTTTGCTCTACATCATACAAAGAAATATTTATACTTAATTCGCTTTGTCTATTTTCAAAATCATTTAAGGCCTTATTAATCAATATTTTACTTATTGTGGTATATAACTTGAATTGCTTTGCGGTATCTAGAAATTTACTTGGATTGTATATATTCCCTTCTGCATCAAAGATTCGCATAAGAGCTTCATATTTTGTAGTGGCATTAAGTTTGTTGTTATGTATTCCTTGATAATATGGGACAATTTTATCACTTGTTATTGCATAGTTCAGTAAATCGAACATTTTTACACTTTTTTGTATTTCTTCCTGCATTATTTCTTTTTCGTTTGAAGAAATAATAAAATTTGTTTGGGATTTTTTATTTGAGTATAAAGCACTCTTTGCATGATCAATTAAATCAGTACCACCAAAAACAAGAACAAATCGAGAAATTCCGCTCAGTTCAGTTTTTTCTGATGTAGCTCTCTCAAATTCATCATAAAAACTGCGCATTATTGTTTTAAAGTCATTATCACTAATGCTATCGCCTGCTGCGAGAAGAAAATTTTTATAGTTATAGGAATAGAGAGCTATTTTATCGTCTAGACATAGTGTTACTAGTGCATTGGAAATACTTAGAAGAACATCTCTACAACCGTTAGCATATCTGTCTTCTCCAAAGGTAGCAATCATCATATCTGCATTTACTACTTCGGTCATACAAATTTTAGTAAATTTAAGACTTTCTGCATCAAGTTTAAACTGATGTCTATTGGGTAGATTGTAGTCGGGGTCAACATATTTTAGTTCGCATAAAGCCTCGTTGCTTTGCATATTACCTTCTTTTGTATGAATTATGTAAGTATAACCTTAGCAAAAAAACAATCTCGAAGAACGATGATTACAAATTCATGCTTAAAATATAGCTATTTAGGAGGGCCTTGTCAACAATATTTTCAACTTAGTTTTTATTATATATCGCTGACTTTTACTTTACTTTCTATGTTGTAGCCCTATAGACATTTTTTTTTAAATTGAGTAATTTTTTATAACGTAGATTGTTTTCTAATAAATACGTTCTGTATAAAATATTGCTAAAGGAGTTTGCTGTATGACACTAGATGAATTGCGCGATTCAATTGACGATTATGTGATTTTGTCTATGTATGAGGGCTTGGAAGTAGATCCCGATGATTATGACGAAGATGAAGATGATGATTATTCAGCAGATATGTACAGCGAAAGAGACATAAAGGCTTGTGCCACGCTATTGGAACGTTTTGTTGATGAGTTAGAGGATAATGAAGGCGACGAAGAGGCTATTAAAAAAGCTGTAAAAACTTTATCGTTAAAATTAAATAAATTAAATGATAGAACAGAACACACTCTTATCGATAGTGACCAAAGCGATGGTATTTGTGAATTTGTTCTTGATGCAGTAAATGCTGCTGGTCTTGATATAGATGAGGATCTTACCGAACAGTGGCGTAGTTGGTAGCAGTTGATTGAGTTTAACGCTGTCTCTAAATCATATATAAAAGATATCCAAGCTCTCACCGATGTAACGCTTACAGTTAAAAATGGAGAGATTTTTGCCTTTTTAGGAAAAAATGGTGCTGGAAAAACGACTGCTATACAATTGCTAACAGGACAATCTAGTATAGATGCAGGAAAGGTACTTATTGATTCGATAGACATTGCAGATAATCCAATTGAAGCTAAAAAACGCCTCTCTCTAGTTGGAGATGATTCGGTGATGAACGATAAGCTTACAGGGTTGGAACATTTACGATTTTATGCTCAAATGTATGATGTAGATAAAAAAACAGCGAGTGATCGAATTAATCAGTATGCCGAACTTTTTTCTATGCGAGAGCTATTGCCTTCTCTTATTAAAAGCTATTCTAGTGGAATGAAGCAAAAGCTACGTATAATTGCAGCTTTGATTAGTAATCCACATAATTTAGTCTTGGATGAGCCTCTAAACGGCTTAGACCCTGATGCTGTTTTTGTACTTAAAGAAATTATAAAAGAAAGAGCTGCTTCTGGAAAGACAGTATTTTTTTCTACCCATATTATGGATGTTGCAGAAAAACTATGCACACAAATAGGTATACTGCATAAAGGGGTTCTTTTATATAGTGGTACTATTGAACAGTTGCGTAAAATATACGAGCAGCAAAGAAATGTACATAAAAATGCAGATTTAGAAACAATATTTTTTTCGTTCATTAAGGAGAATGTATGATTATAAAAATTAAAAAACTAGCAATAACAATGTGTTTACTCTGTGCAGTAAGCAGTATGTATGCTCAAGCCGTTCTTGCTCCAGAGGTATTACAGAAGGTATCTCAAGCTGTTTTTGAAATTGTGGTTTTAAAACCTCAAACCGATTCACTAACCTACGAAAAGCCACTGCCTCTTGATCGACTTCCGTTTATGGAACGGACCGATAAGTATCGTTCTATTGGTACAGCTTTTTTACTTAAAGATGGTCAGTTTTATACTGCAGCACATGTGCTAAATTTTACTGCCGACTCTCAATCAAACGATTATTTTATTCGCAATGCTGCAGGAGATGTTTTTCCGATTAGTACTATATATAAATTTTCGATTGATCGTGATTTTGTAGTATTTACGGTAGAAGGGTTTACCTTTAATGCAGAAAATGGCCTTGAAATAGCAGAAAAACCAGCAATAAATTCTATAGTTTATACCGTTGGAAATGCTCAAGGAGAAGGTATTGTTGTACGCGATGGCGTTTTTACCAGTGAAACTTTTGAAGTTATTGATGGTAAATGGAAGTGGCTTCGGTTTTCCGCTGCAGCAAGTCCTGGAAATTCTGGTGGCCCGCTTATTACCGCAGAAGGTAAGGTTGTTGGCATTGTTACAATGAAAAATCAAAACGAGAATCTTAACTATGCACTCCCAATTGAAGAGCTTCAAAGCATTGCAGAAAATACCGGTTATGTTTACTCTCGAGTTTTTTATCATTTACCTAATATTTTATCGGATAAAAAATTTGGAGAATTTGAGTTGGAAGTAGAATTGCCAAAACCGTATCCAGAAGTACGAGAAGAAGTAAAAACAGCTTTTCATGCATTTACTAAGAAAATTGCAAAGGAATTTGAAGATGAATTTACTTTTGGTAGCGAAAAATCTATTACAAATATTAAGTTATCTGAGGATTTGTTATTTACCTCTGGCTCACCTGAATTTCCACGACTGATTATTAATCTGGAAGATAAGCGTTGGGTAATGCATTATCCCGGTTCTAATATGAAAGAAATTAAGCTTGATCAAAATGGATCTGTACGTTATGGTTCAATGATTGGTTATACCTTTGCAAATATAAAAAAACCAGACAACGTTTCTCTATCGCAGCTTATTAATGATCCAAAAACCTATATGGACTACATTCTTACCTCTGCAACAATTGCTCGATTTGTAGCAGGAGAACGTATTACGGTTACTTCGTTTGGAGAGCCTGTAAAGACTGAAACTCATATCGATTCTTTTGGACGAACATGGCTTGCCTCTTATTGGTATCTTGAGTTTGCTGATTACATGGCAATCACTTATGCACTACCAACACCAGAAGGTTTGTTTGTTTTAATGCATACAGCAAATACAGATACTGTTTTAAATGGAATAAATATTGATCTCGCATTTATGAGCGATTATGTATATACTGGCTACAACGGAAAAGTAAAAGACATATTAGAGTTTTTATCTCTAGATCCAGCGGTGTATCCGCTTTATGAGCCATTCTCTTCTATGCAGCTTACAACAGAAGAGGAAAATACTGTATTGATTACTCCGGAGTGGGATATCAACTTACCACAGGATCTTATGGCTATTGATGAAGAAACTCGTGTCAGTTTTTCTGTTGGATACACAGATAAAGATGGTACTCTTGCACAGGAATTGCGGGCATTTAAGTTCTATTATCAACCTGTAACAGAAGATTATAGATCTTTTACTTTTAATAAGATTCTTAATCCTCCAGAGGGCGTGAGCGAAGATTTAACAGAAATTTGGCAGTCAATAGAGAATAAGAACTTTCCGTTTAATGCAGACTCTGTATACAATCAAGGGGTTACTTCTTACAATGAAGTATTAACAGACCTTTCTTCCGAAGGCGAATCAGAAACAGAGGCAGTTTCTGCTCTAGTCCTTTCTTTAGAAATACATGGCGACTCAAAAGATGCCGAGATGACAGTTTTTGCAGAAGATGCAAAAAAGAGTATTACTGTAAAGTAATTATGCCTTTTAAGTAGATAGCTATAAGCTATTCTCCCAATGCTTGGCGTGCAATATCAGAAATTGCATTCTCGGCATTGGGATTTTTTTTCGTTGAAGAAGTAGTAGTTTTGGTTTGTTTTGGCTTTTGGGAATTTTCACGAAGTAAAATGGCTCCGTCTAAAATACTTTGAGCCTGTTCAGGAGACCCTCCGATTGCAGTGTAGATTGCAGAGGTATCGGCTGCAATAAGTCCGTCTAGCGTTTCAAATGCATCGAGTAATTTACGTGCTCGCCGAGGTCCAACATTAGGTAGTTGCTCGAAGACGAGAGTTGTATTTTGTTTTGAACGCAAACGCTGGTTGCGAGTTGTTGCAAAGCGGTGTGTTTCGTCCCTAATTCGTTGTAATAGGCGTAATGCGTCGCTACGTTTAGGCAGAGAAATTGGGGTGCTGTTTCCAGGCAGGTACAGTTCTTCGTCTTGTTTTGCAAGGCCAACAATAGGAATATCTAAACCAAGCTCGTCGAGCACTCCTTGTACAGCATTAACTTGTCCAATACCACCGTCTATTAGGATTAGATCGGGCATTTCGGCTTGCTCGCGCAAAAGTCTCGAGTAACGGCGCATAGAGGCTTCGCGCATAGATGCAAAGTCGTCGATAATGCCATCTGTTGTTTTTAAGCGGAAGTAGCGATAATTTTTTTTGTCTGGGTTTCCGTTATAAAAACTAATAAGGCTTGCAACAGGTAGTTTTCCTCCGATGTGAGCAATATCGAACCCTTCAATCCGAACGGGTAAGAATGGAAGAGAGAGTAATTTTTGCAGTTCTTCCATAGCTGGCATATCGCCTCTCTCTCTGATTCTGCGAATAATATCTTCTTTTGCATTTTGTGTTGCCATTGCAAGTGCCGCTGTATGTTTTCGCATCGTCTTTGCTATTTCTGCATTATCTGCAACTTCTCGAATAACATTTTCTAAGCCATGTGTTATGGAAAACCATTGCTGAATTAGTTCTAAGTTTGCAGATTGCGGCACAAATATTTGTGCAGGAATGTGTTCTGTTTCAGTGTAATATGCAGGTAAGAATTCAGAGATAAGCTCATCATCACTATTAAGCGTTTTTGTGCGATACACATCACGTCCTATTAATTTGCCAAATCTCATTTTTAATACAATAAAGGTAACTAGTGGTCCGTCCGATGCAAAGCCAATATAATCTCTACCTTCGCTGTCAAAATCTTCTGTAACCGAAGTTCCTCCAAGTAGAGAAATTGCAGCTATCCCATCTCGTAAACGGGCTGCTTTTTCAAAGTAAAGGGCCTTTGCAGCAGCTTGCATCTCACTTGTAAGCTTTTCTACAATAGAAGTAGAAGATTTTTCGGTTTGACTCTCTAGTAATTGAAGAATTTCGCCGATAAACTCATTATAGGACTCTTTTGTTATTTTGTCGCAGCAGGGCGCATCGCAACGTCCAATATGGTAATACATACAGGGAGAAGCTCTTTTGCGTAACCGTTTGCAGCGACGTAACTTGTAGATTCTATGGATTGCATCAATAAATGCATCTAAAGCGGCTACATTTGGGTATGGTCCAAAATATTGTGAGCCATCTTGAATTATGCGGCGTGTTTTAAAAATGCGTGGAAAATCTTCGTTTGTAATACGCAAAACCGGATACGATTTATCATCTTTTAGATTTATATTGTATCGCGGTGAATGCTGTTTTATAAGTGTGTTTTCTAAAATAAGTGCATCGTATTCAGTAGCTGTAGTAATATATTCTATTGAACGAGCACGAGAAATAAGCATTCGTGTTTTTATATCGCGTTGTTGTGAAAAGTAGGAAGATAACCTATTTTTTAGATTTTTTGCCTTACCGACATAAATAATTATGTTATCTTCGTTGCGCCATAAATACACTCCACTCGATTTTGGAGCTTTAAGCGCAGTGTCATGAAGCAATTTTTTGTGGTCGGGTTGGGCATTCATACAGGTATTATATGAGTTTTATGAATAAAAAACAATGTTATATACTAATTTCTCTTTTAACACTGGTTATATTCAATCTTAGTGCCCAAACGCAATCAATAACACTCGGCGGCCGTGAAGGATGGAAGGCTTTTTCTTATGCAGAAAATATTACCACTGGAGAAGGCAAATTTGGGTATGAGTCTATTCGCATAGATGATGGCTCCCATCAAGTTACTGCGTATACTGATCTTCTGTTGAATTTCGAAAATGGTCGAGTTAGCGATATTTCTGGCAACTATAGTGTTATAGAAAATAATATGTTTACAAGCGAAAAGTCCATTAAAGGGGACTATGGTGGTGTTAGTAGGGGTGTGAGTCCTGGCCTTAGTCTAGAAGGAAATGCTCAATCTCTTTTTGGCCGCTCAGGTATAACAGGTTCTTTTTCCATTTCTTTTTGGATTTTTCCTTCAATTGCAGCAAATGGTGAGCAAATTATCTCGTGGAGATCTTCTCGAACAATTCAGCAAAAGCCTTTGTATCAATTATTAACAGCGAGTATTTATAAAAACCGCATGGAATGGCAATTTACTAATATTTTTAATGCACATAACGAAGATAAAAATGAATTCTTTTTACGAGGACGCAGTACTATTGTTCCCGAAGTGTGGAGTAGGCATACCTTATCGTATGATGCCGATTCAGGTACACTCGAATACTATATGAATGGAAAACTTGAAGGAATAACCTATGTTACTTCAAATGGAGAACAGTCGGGTATGATTCAACAAGCAGAAATTGGAGTTCCTGCTGATTTAGATATTTGCTCGCAGTATGTGGGTTCTATTGATGATTTCTATATTACACGAGAGTATTTTGCAGACTCCGAGTTCTTAACATCATCAGCTAAAAAAGGTAGATTCGAGACACAGCCCATTAAAACAACCGGTTATGGCTCTCAAATTCTCAGTCTTACGTCGCAAGGGCTACATCCAAATCAAACCGACACCCTCTTTTATGTTCGTGGCGGTGATAATTTTTATGAGTGGACAGAGACATATCCTGAGTGGATTCCAATAAAAGATACAATGCCTGAAAAAAAAGTAGAGGGGCTATATGTACAAATCGCAGCAGATTTGTATTCTGACGGTACAGGAGAAAAAACCCCATCTGTAAGCGAGATTACGCTTACTTATTTAAAAGATGAACCGCCACAAGCTCCAGTACGAATTGCTGTTGAAGCAGGGGACGGGTTTATTGATTTATCTTGGCCCATTCAGGCAGATAAGTCAATTACAGGTTATATAGTTTATTATGGTGAAAAACCTTCCGAATATTTTAATCGCGAAACGATTGCTGTTAGCTCAATAAGTCAAACAAACACTGCAATGAGATATCGCCTGCAAAATGTTAAAAATGGAACACTTTATTACATAGCAATTGCCGCTGTAGCACGGGATGGACAATTAGTCGGACCGCTTTCTAGAGAGGTATATGCAAGACCAATGAGGGCCTTACAATGACAAATAACACTACTGATTTTATGCTAGAAAGAGCAAAGACAGCTTCTCTTAACAGGGATTTTGATTTAGCAGAAGATATTTATAAACAGATTCTACGCTCAGATCCCGATAATGTTTTTATTTTAAATGAATTATCTGCAGTGTATATAAAAAGTGGTAATGATGAAGATGCTATGCTCTATTTATCAAAGATCCTGCGACTTATACCTGACGATTTTTCTGTTATGGATTCTTTGGGAGGTGTATTTAGAAGACTTGGCCGATATAAAGAATCTCTCGATATATTACATGTAGCTTTAAAAAAAGGGAAAAATCTAACTCTTATTCATTATAACATGGGGCAAACCTATAAACTCATGGGCGAGTACGAGAAGGCTGAAGAAAGTTTTTCCATTGTTATAGATAAAAACCCTCAAGACGTATTAGCCTATAACCATCTTGGTTGTATTTTTCAGCTTGAAAATAAGCATCGTAAGGCTATTCAAACATTTAACAGGGCGTTAAAAATTGACCCAAATCATCCTATTCTTCATTTTAATTGTGCAAAGAGTTTTGTTGCACTTGAGCGCTACTCCGAGGCATTAAAAGCATACGAAACAGCACTAAGAAGTAGACCTGGTTGGTCAGAAGCAATGGTTGCTTATGCAGATTTGCTTATAAGAACAAAAAATCTTGTTGAGGCTCAATCAATTTTAGATCAAGCAAAGAAATTTGGTATTGCTGATTCACGTGTGCACAATCTACAAGGACGTTTAGCCTATGCAAAGGGCGAGTTAGATATAGCAGAAGATGAGTTCAAAGAAGCAATAAAAATGAATCCCAAAGATGTGGATTCTCAATATTTACTTGGTATGATTTTGTTACAAGAACAGAGAGATGAGCTAGCATTTAATGTATTTAAAAAATTAGATTCATCTACCTCGGATTTAGATATTAAGTTAAAGATGGCTAAAATCAAAATACGTCTAGACGAAATGCCTGTTGCAGAAGAAATTTTAGTAAAACTACATACAGAAAATCCAGAAAATATTGAAGTGCTCAGTTTGCTCGGACAGCTATATATACTCAAAGGTGACGAAAAAAAAGGAAATATTTATTTTGCTAGAATACAGCAATATGAACCACGTTATAAATTGTATATAAGAGATTTAGCGGAAATGTATTTTACTCGAAAAGAGTATAAAGAATCTTTAGCTACAATGTTAGACTATCTCAAAGAGGTATATGATGACACAGGAGCTTGGTACACACTAAGTAAAATATATGAGGCACTAGGCAATATCGAAAAAGCGCTTGAGAGTTATAACAAGCTGTTCTCTTTAGCCCCATTAGATTTAAAACTAAAAGAAGCTGTATCCGATTTATGCAAAAAAACAGATGGTAACGAAGCCGTTGTAGCTTTATTTAATAAGATTATAGAAGCTCGTAATAATAGTAACTTAGATACTGATGAACTAGAAAGAATGCTTAGCTTCTACACACAACTCGACAACAAAAATGATACTATGGCAGAGATTGTGGATAATTCTGACGAAGACATTGATGAGGATACAATTGAGCAGTTAGATACTGATAATAATGTACTTTTTCCGAATGATTTAGACAGCGAAGAGGGAGAAGTTTCAATTTCTGAAGCTACTATAGATGACCCCTTACTTGAACCAGAGGAAAAATATTTTGATTTAGAAGATCAAATTGATCAAAGTTTTGATAATCTGCAAAAAGATTTAGATAAATACGAAGACGAGATAGATTATACCTCGTATGATCCATTACTTTCTCAAGATACCCCATTAGATTCAGATTTTCTTCCTTTAGAAGTAAAAGGAGATTTTGATGAAGCTCGTAACTCTGAAGCATTTGAAGAGGAAGAGGTATTAGAAATTGGAGAAAGAATTCCTCAGGAAGTTATAGAGGAGCGTGAGGAAGTGCAGGAGACAGACACATTACCTCCTCCTGTTCAGTATGCTGCCCCTGTGCCACCACCGCCGCCGCCTCCTCCTCCTGAACCAGTAAGTGAACCAGAAATTGAGGCAGAGTTTGAAGAAATCGCAGAAGATTTTGGTGAGGATGAACAAGAAGAAATTATTGATGATGAATTAGAAACCGATGCTCCAGAGGAAGAAGAATCTGAATCAATCGAGGTTGAGCCGGAAGAGGAAAAAACTATTGACGAAGATATAGTTAACCTTGATATTGAAAATAACAGTGAGGATGACACAAATATCGCAGAAGCCTTTATAGATGAGCCTGAGATGGAGAGTGTGGAAGTA
The DNA here is from genome assembly GCA_964371205.1 of uncultured Treponemataceae bacterium. Taxonomy (GTDB): domain Bacteria; phylum Spirochaetota; class Spirochaetia; order Treponematales; family Treponemataceae; genus CAYJNB01. The sequence continues at coordinate 260 of CAYJNB010000046.1, read as the reverse complement.
GAAGAACCAATAAGTAATAATGAAGTTGAAGAGACTGAAGAACACCTGCTCGATGAAGAGCCAACTATCGAAGAGCCACTAGAGGACTATTCAGCAGAAGAAGAGCCTGAAGTGGAGGACTATTCAGCAGAAGAAGAGGCTGAGGCGGAGGACTATTCAGCAGAAGAAGAGCCTGAAGTGGAGGACTATTCAGTAGAAGAAGAGGCTGAGGTAGAGGGCGAGCCAGTAGAAGAAGATGAGCCTGAGGTAGAGGGCGAGCC
>CAYJNB010000045.1:0-13025 GCA_964371205.1 uncultured Treponemataceae bacterium | reverse complement strand
CTGAGCCTCCTCAGCAAGTTTCTCTGCATATACTTCATTAGCTCGAAGCAAGTCTAAATACGGTCCTGATTCGCCAAATCTATCGCGAACACCGCATCTTTTTACTTTTCCTTTGCCAAGCTCTGCAACTACTTCACAAACTGCACTTCCGAGACCATTAATAATGTTATGATCTTCTACTGTTACAATCTTTCCAATTTTTTCTACAACCTCTGTAACTGCGGCAACATCAAGCGGCTTTACAGTATGCATATCGATTAGCTTTGCAGAAATTCCTTGTTTTTCAAGAATCGCACAAGCTTCTGCAGCAATGCTTAGAACATCACCATTAGAAATAATGGCTACATCTGTTCCTTCTTTTACTGTGTGTGCTTTTCCTATTTTAAATTCTGTTTTTTCATCATACATAAAAGGAATTGGATCGCGTGTAAAACGTAGGTATACAGGACCATCTATCATTGCTGCATCGCGTATAAGCTTGCGTGCTGAATAATAGTCTCCTGGGGCAACAACTGTCATATTTGGAAGGGTGCGTAATACACCTAAGTCTTCGATACATTGGTGAGAAGCTCCATCGTTTGCAGGAGTAAGACCACCATGTGAACACGCAATTTTTACATTGAGTTTAGGATAGCAAACTTCTTGACGAATTTGCTCAATCATGCGCAAACTACCAAAAACAGCATAAGTACTCACAAAAGGGATTTTTCCACAAGTAGCAAGCCCTGCTGCAACACCTGCTGCATTTTGTTCTGCTATACCAACATTTACATGCTTGTTAGGATATAATTTCTGAAAGTCTACTGTTTTACAAGATTTACCAATATCGCAGTCTACAATATATAAATCTTTCATTTCCTTTCCAAGATCTAAAATCTCATCTCCAAAAGAATCTCTTAATGCTTTCATTTTAAACCTGCCTCTATTTCTTCAAGAGCTTGTTTAAACTCTTGATCGTTTGGTGCAATACCGTGCCAAGCTACAACATTTTCCATAAAAGAAACTCCCCGCCCTTTTACCGTTTTTGCTACAACTGCAAATGGTTTGCCGTTTTTTGATTTTTTAATTTGTTCGAGAGCAGAAACAATTTCTTCCATTTTGTGTCCATCTATAGAAATGGTTTCACAACCGAAAGCTTTAAATTTTTCTGCAAGAGAAAGAGTTGGCATAATATCTTCACAAACTCCATCATTTTGAAGTCCATTATTATCTACAAAAATAACTAGATTATCCAACTTGTATTTTGATGCACTTTGAACAGCTTCCCAAATTTGACCTTCGTTGCACTCACCATCACCAACAATTGAGAATACACGGTAGTCTTTGTTATCTCTCTTACCAGCAATAGCCATACCTACGGCAGTACTTAATCCTTGTCCGAGCGAACCTGTTGAAATATCAACACCAGGGGTGCGTTTCATGTCTGGGTGACCTTGTAACAATGAACCATACTTTCTAAGAGTTAGTATAGTGTCTTGTGGCATAAATTCGCGCATTATTAAAGCAGAATACAAAATCGGGCAAACATGACCTTTTGACAAAACAAATCTATCTCTGTCTTCCCACTTTGGATTTTTTGGATCAATATTCATCTCATCAAAATACAAAGCAGTAACAATATCTGCAGCTGAAAGTGATCCTCCAGGATGTCCAGATTGTGCAGCATGAATCATAGTCAATGCTGTCTTTCTTAGTTCCTTTGCCTTTTCTTTCAAAAATGCAATCTTTTTTTCATACTCCATTTTGAGTCCTCTTATACATCGATTTACTAATACTTATCATAAGAGTGGATTTTGAAATTGTCAAGCAAAATTTTCATTATTTTATAAAATTTATTTCATTTTATTAAAAAGTCTATTTTTTACCCTACATACATTAATTACTAAGAAGAATTCTCATACCGATTGCAAAAAGCACAATACCACCCACAATTTCTGCCTTATTACCAAGAGATCCACTTGTTTTTTTTCCGATAAATACTGCTATCAAACATACGGCAAAAGTTATTGTTCCAATAATTATGGACGACGATACTATGGAAATATTAATTGCAGCTAGACTCAAACCTACAACTAGAGCATCTATGCTTGTTGCTATTCCTTGCACAAAAATATCTTTTATACTAAGAATTCCTTTAACATCACAAGAATCTGTATGCTTTTTTACACCTTCTAGAATCATCTTTATGCTGAGAAACCATAGCAGAGCTGCTGCAATCCAGTGATCGAATTTTTCTATAGATTGTATAAAGTGAGCTCCTGCAAAATATCCGATAATAGGCATTAATGCTTGAAAAAATCCAAAGGTAAAAGATATGAACAGAGAGTGTTGAAATCGTAAGTTCTTGTACACCATACCATTTGCGAGACTAACGGCAAAAGCGTCCATAGAGAGGGCTAGCGCTAAAAAAACTAGTTCTACATAGCTCATAAAATAATTATACTATGAATTTACCCTATTGAATAGTATACCGAAAAAAAGTGAAGTATTGAACCAAGTAAAACAAAGAGATGCCAGATTGAATGAAACCACTTTATTTTTTTTAAAGAATAAAAAATTGCACCAGCTGTATACGATACACCACCAGTTATTAGTAACACTAAACAAGCAGTCGAAACTTTTTCTGTTAGCGTATTCCAAGCAAAAACTATAAACCAACCCATCACTATATAGGTAAAGAGTGTATATTTTGCTCTCCAAACCTTTCCTAAATTTGGCCACAAGACTAAAAAGAGAATTGCCAACCCCCAAATCACCCCAAACATCCACCATCCTGGATTTGGTCTCAATACTCCAAGGCAGTACGCTGTATATGTTCCCGCAATTAAAACGTAAATGGTACAATGGTCAAGAATCGCAAAAGCTCTTTTTGCTGTGTATGGAATAAGGGCATGATATAATGTTGACGAAATATACAGTAAAAATAATGATGATCCAAACACACTAAAGCCTGTTACATAATAAGAAACTTCGGAAGGTGGTGCATAATTGAGTGCACGCAATATTAGCAAAACAAGAGCTGCTATGGAAAGTCCTGCTCCAATACCATGCGAAATTGAATGAAAAATTTCTTCTTCGATACTATGGCGCGGTGGCTTTGATAGGTTTTCTTCTTTAATTTGCCTTTTTCTTGCTTGCCGAGTCTCTTTTATATCTTGCTTTAGTTTTTGTTTTATTTTTTTTATTTCTTCGCTTGCTGCAATAAGTGTCTTTGCAACTACTTCTTTATTTTCATACTGTGCCATACTTACATACCTTTAAACTGCAATATTTATATTGAAAAATACACTGCAAAAAAATGAAGGATAGAGCCTCCAATTACAAATATATGCCAAATGCAATGCATCCATTTTATTTTTTTTAACGCATAAAAAATAACACCTATCATATAGGCAACACCGCCACCAAGAATTAGCTGAAGCGAAATAGACGGAAGCAATTCAGATAAAGGTTTCCACGCAAATATGACTAACCATCCCATAATTATATAACTAACTACAGATAATATGCGCATCCGACTACCATAAATACTATAAAAAACAATCCCTGCCACAGTTAATCCCCAGATAACGCCAAAAAGCCACCATCCAACACTTGCTCGTAAGACTCCCAAGCAAAATGGTGTATAGGTTCCTGCAATTAAAAGATAAATTGATGAGTGATCAAAGATAGCAAATATTTTTTTTACATGATACGGTGTTAGTGCATGATATAAAGTTGACATAAGATACAGAATAAAAAGAGTTGTACCAAACAGTGCAAAACCGGTTATGTAAAAACCCTGTTCCGCGCTAGGTGCAAAAAAGTAGGCTTTTATTATGAGTAATGCAATTGCTGCAATCGATAATCCTGCTCCTATTCCGTGAGTTATGGAATTAAAAATTTCCTCCCCTGCGGAATATCGCTTTGGAATAAGAGATTCTTCTTGCCGTTGTTTGAATATTTTTAATTTTTTTTCAAATATAGGTTCTGTTTTTGCTAGTGTTTCGAGTGTTTGTTGTTTTACAGTAGCTATTTCTTCTTTAGCTTTATTCTTTAGCTCATTAATGTCTTGCATTTTTGCCTCGTTATTAATTAGACAGCATAAAAAAACAAAGGTTGCAGTTTCTCGTTCTCATTTTACAATGTAATAACTACAGCAATTTACGCTGTCTAATTTCGTACAATAACACACCGGCAGCTACAGAAACGTTAAGGCTATCTAGCTTTCCACATGTTGGTATAGAAACTATTTTATCGCAACTCTCTTTTAAAAGTCGACTCATACCAGTCCCTTCGCTACCTAATATCAGAACTACCTTACCACTCATTTTAATATCTGTAATAGATTCTCCTCCAGCGTCTGCTCCATAAATCCAGTAACCAGCTTCTTTTAACTTTTCAACTGCTCGTGTAAGGTTTGTTACTCTGCTTTGCGCTACCCACGAAGAGGCTCCAGCACTACTTCTCTCAATAATTACACTATCTTTTGGGCTATTCCGTTCTGGAAGAATTACTAAGTCTGATCCAAACTGGTCACAGCTTCGGAGTATGGCTCCAATATTGTGAGGGTCTGTAATAGAATCTAATATTACTACTAATGAATTATCTGCTTCTGTTGAGCTTTCTGTATTTTGAGTTCTTGCAATAAAGTCTTCAAATATGACTGTATTTTGAGGAGCTTCATTTTCTAACCCTTCCACAGTTAAAACTAAACCGCGATGCTCTCTTATGCTCTTGTCGAGAGGTAAAACTATTCTATCTAATTCTCTATCTGTTACTAAACTTGCAGGTACTCCGGCTTTTTTTGCTAATTCTAGAATTTTTTTTACTCGTGGTCCGGGTTTACTATGCATGAGACGAGGTCTTCCCCCCTCATTTGTGTATGAACCACTTTTTATTAATTCTTCTATGGCATGAAAGCCGGTTATAATACGCATTTTCTCTCCTGTTTTTAAGACCTTATATTAGTGCCTTTCTGTTTCTATTCCATTTTCTACATATTTTTTTAACTGAATACCTGCAACCTTAGGATTAGTAATAACAGACGGACCGGCTATACACCCGCCCTGACAAGCCATAACTTCAATTAGATTTGGATAATCTGCTGGAGGATTCATTTCTCCAGATTGTACCTTGCCGAATTCTGCTAGTTTTTTCATTCCTGGTTTATCTAATCCATCAATTATGAACGGACGAGCAATTTCTGGTTTTTTTAGGCGTGCAGCTACAGCTTGTGCTACACCTCCAGATACTGCAAAATTTCTACCAGTTGCTGTAGGTGCTTCATCAGTTATCTTGTTTTCCATTGCTACAACATCAATTTCCTTAGCAATAAATAGGGCTCCTATTTCTTCTACAGAAAGAACATAATCAACATAGTCGTCTTCCATTCCTTCTCGACGCTTTGCCAGACACGGTCCAATAAACACAGCTATGCAACTAGGATCCTCTTTTTTTACCATTTCTGCTGTGTAGTGCATTGGTGTTCCTGTATCAGAAACACAGGGTAAAAGAGAAGGAACATGTTTTTTTACAGCACGAACGTAAGCCGGACAACAAGAGGTTGTCATCATCTTTTCGCCATGCTCTCCAATTCTTTCTTCAAATTCCTCGGCTTCTTTGTCTGCAGTAATATCTGCACCGCGAGCAACTTCAACTACAGAAGTAAAACCTGCTTTTTCTAAAGCATCTTCTAGTTGTCCAGATGCAGCTCTAAACTGTGCTGCAATTGCAGGAGCATACATAGCTACAACTTTTTTACCATTCATAATATGAGATAATACATCTACCAACTGTCCTTTATCCATCATAGCTCCAAAGGGACATTCTCTCATACAATTTCCACAAAAGATACATTTGTGATAGTCTATTTGTTCTTTACCACTTTCGTCTTTACTAATTGCATCTACTGGACATGCTTCTTCACAAGGAACAGGTATTTTTATAATTGCATGATAAGGACAGTTTGACAAACATATACCACAGTTTATACATTTTTCTGGATCAATTAATGCACGACCATTCGATATCTCTATAGCTTTTTTTGGGCAGTTTGTCATGCATGGGCGAGCAAGACATGCTTGACATGCATTTGTAACTAAGTAATGACTCCGTACACAAGCATTACAAGCTTCGTCTAGTACTGTTAGCATAGGCCATGTTGGTTTATCTCTCGTCATAGCTTCTTTTGCATATTCAGAAAGAGTTTTTTCTTCGTTATATTCTTCAAGGCTATGACCCATCCGCGCAATTACTCTCTGCCTCAAAATTTCTCGATCGTGATAAATACAGCAACGATTTGGAGTGCTACCAAGCGGTGCCATTTCTCTAGAAATATAGTGGACACCTTCCTCTAATTTTCCTTCCAACTGTAATTTTGCTATTCGTACTAATATTTCGCGCTTCAATTGAGCGGCATTATTATTAATATTTAACATGCTTTTTCCTCAGCTTATTTTAAAAGTTCTTCTATTCTTTCTTTTACAGAAAGCATGGATGCATTAGGTATTATTTCATCATTTATTTTAACAAAGGGAGCCTTTCCACATTCTGGATTTTTGCAGTTCCCTAAGCAAGTTGCACCATCAATAATTACTCTCTCTTTTAAGTCAGGACTTAACTCTTCCTCAATTAAAAAAATATCCGAGGCTCCCATTACAAAGCACGTTGTTCCTGCACAAATTGTGAGCTTTACCTTATCCATACCTTCCTCCTATACTACAGATATTGAATTATTATTTCTTTTAAATATTTTTCCTGCAACAATGTTGCTATTTTTTTTACTACATTTCTTCTAATCTCAAGCTCGACTGGAACATTAGGATCTTGATGAGCCTCATTTATTTTTGTTCCTACTACAAATGTAATTCTATCAGAATTTAGAAATAAGTCCAGCATTTTTGTTGCTGCATTTGTTTTTAAATTTTCAGTTCGTATCCCTTTTTCGAGCATTTCTGAAACAGCGCCCATTGTAATAATACCTTCGCTTACTAAATCTGCTCCCTCCATATCTGAGTAAGGTGGAATTTTAGGGTCGATATGCCGTAGATTTACAGTAACCTTACGATTTAATTCTCTTGATAATATATTTGTTGTAGTTCCACCACTAATTATTTTTTGACCCTTAAAATTTTCAAATATTTTTGCAAGCTCTGCATCCCTTTCTGGGTATAAAGGAGGTCCTGTCATTACCAATAACTCTCGCGGATTTCTAAAATATATTACTCCGCAGGTTATATCATCTTTTGGTTTGTATCCATCGTGCAAAGAAGCCTCAGTAACAACCAAGCGAGCCAATTCTCGAGCACTTATAAGTGGATTTTTTTGAACAGCTTCTAAGACCACATTTTGTACATTTGTATCACCCCATCCAAAAGGAAAAGCCTTTGTTCCCATTCCAGCTTGAGTAACCCCATCAGAAAAGAAAATGAGTCTATCACCTGGTTTTGCCTGATAACTTGTAAACTCCAAATATGTTTCTTTGCGAGGAGCTGCTTTTTTATTTTTTCGCTCAAATACGACTCTTTCTTTAATTGGCTCTACTATTGTAGCACTGCGAATAAGAATATATGGCGGATTATCGTATTCCACTATTCTTATAGTTGCACTTGGCTCAATATCTACAAGAGTAAAAGTTGCATAACTAATTCCACGTTCTTTACACACTGGTAGTGTATTCATAATGATTTCTGCTGCTCTTCGCATCGGAATATCTGAAGCAATAAATTTTGTAGCCATAGTTGCAGTGAGCGTCGCAAGAACCCCTGCTTTTATACCAGAACCGAGACCATCCGATAGAGCTGTTATAACCCTACCATCGCTCTGATTTTTTTGCGACCAAAACATATCTCCAGGAGCAAATTGTTTGTGTTTACAAAGTTGGTATGAATCAACTTCTATAAAAGTTTCAGCTATGTCGCTCATCTTCGTCTCCAAACGAATCTATAATTGAATTAAGCATTGATTCAGTTTCTGCTGCATTTTCTCCGAGCAAGAAAGCAATTTTTTGTACTACCGACAAGTTTTTAGTAATAACCTTATTAGCCTGACTTACTATGCGTCTTTTTTGAATTTGCGGAGCTGTTACATCCTCTACAACACCACCAACTATTTCGCCCTTTTCAATAGTAAAAATGCTAACTTGTAATATTTTTTTATCTTCTCTTACTTCTCGTTCTAGCACATCGGGACCATTTGGATTTAAAACATCCTCAAAAAACCGTGAAAAACTAGCTATTTTAGTTAAGTCTGCACCTTCGAGCCCCGGCTTTGCTTCAAACATATCTGCTATATCGCTCCCCATGAGGCGAGCAAAATTCTTATTACATTCTACAATATGTAAGTTCTTATCTGCTATAACTACGCCACTCGGAATCGCTTTAATAAGTCCATTTGCTTGCTTTTGAGCTAATTTTCTCATGTATGATACACACATAGTTTTTTCAGCGCGTTTATCTAAAACTGCTGAAGCAAAAGCCCTACAGGTATCATATCCACAACTTGCACAATTAAGCTCGTCAATATTTGTATGCTTTCCTACTGAACGCAACACAGATCTAATTTCTTCTTCCGTGTGTAAAGCTTTTTTTACTTCTTCAACTGGTAATACACCGGTAATATCAGGACATACTTCATCTAGTACATCTTTTGCTGACTCTGCGTAATCCAAAAGATTAACGCGTTTTATTGCCGTTGATTTATTTGCTTTTGTACCAGGTCCGTTTATGCACCCTCCAATACAAGCAAGTAATTCAATAAATAAGGGTTCTTTTAGGTTATTATTATCTAGTCCATTTAAGGCATTTTCAATTTCTTCTAGGCCAGTTATAGCCATGGTACGAACGTTTGGCTGTCTATCATATTTCTTGACTGCAGCAATCATGCCCCCATCTATTGGATACAAAGAGCCTTTCGCTGCACGTATTGGAACAAAGGTCTCCTCTCCTTCTTTGTCCAAGTTTTCAATAGAAATGTTTTCTTCAGATAACCATCTGCGTAAATCCATAAAAGTTATAGAAGCGTCTATTTCTTTCCATGTATCAGATTCTCTTTTTTTAGCAATACAAGGACCTATAAAAACAATACTTATATCTTCTCCAAATTTCTCTTTTAAGAATCGAGTATGAGCTAATAAAGGAGATGCTCTATCGGTAATATATGGAGCATAGGCTGGAAGTTGATGTTTTATATATTCAACTACAGCAGGACATGCCGATGATAAAAATAATTTTTGCTCTGTCTTGCCTTCTGCAGAGTCTTTTAAATCCTTTGCTATTTGAGCAGATACAAGGTCTGCTCCAATGGCTGTTTCCGACACGGCGGTAAAACCTAATTTTTTTATACCCTTAATTATTTGATTTGGAGTAACCTCTGGAAACTCGGATGCAAAAGCAGGTGCCAACGAAACAAAAACCTTTTCTTTTAAGTTCAAAAGCTGTTTTGTTCTTGCCAAATCGTCCCTAATTCGTTTTGCCTTTGCAGGACAATTTATAACACAGCGTCCACAAAGCACACACATTTGTGGTATTATTGTTGCATGTCCTTTTTCAACTTGAATCGCCTTAACTGGACATACTCGAACGCATTTGTAACAATCTTGACATTCTGTAATTTCTGTAAATATCGGTGATAATAAATTCATTTTTCTATCTCCAACTCGTGGTGAAGTAAATCAAAAAGTGCTTCTGGGGTTATATTAGAAAAAGTTTTACCATTTATTGTTAAGTTTGGCCCTTTTTTACATGAACCTTCACATAAACTACCACAAATTTCTACAGATTCGCTTAGATTGTACATCTGAATAAAATTTTGAATTACTTCTGCATTGCTACTGCTTCCTCTACTAAAGCAGGAACTGCCCATACATACACTTATTGAATTCATATGATCCTCTTAAATAGATATTTTATTATCGATTAAAATATAAAAAAAGGGTGTTAAAATGTCAACACCCTCTTATCCTATTTTGTTATTTGCCATTTATTATCAATGCGTTTAATTCGTGAAGCTGGAATCTCTAAATAGCGTCCATCCTCTCCATGCATCTTTACCATTTCTGTTAAAGGATTCACTTCTATAACTCTAAAATTTGTTCCATCATAATAAAAGCGAACACCTTCATTTGGCAGTTTTTTACGCATTTCGGCATACCAATCATGTTCATAGGAAAAGCAACACAAAAGTCTTCCGCATTGTCCAGAAATTTTTAACGAATTTAAAGACAAGTTTTGATCTTTTGCCATACGTATAGAAACTGGTCTCAACTTATCGGAAACACTGTGGCAGCAATACGGACGTCCGCATACACCTAAACCTCCTGTTATACGCGATTCGTCTCTAACTCCAATTTGTCGCAATTCAATTCTCATTTTAAATACTGAAACAAGGTCTTTTACTAACTCTCGAAAGTCTACTCTGTCTTCTGAACTAAAGAAAAACAAAACTTTTTGCTCTTCTAGCAAGTAATGTGTTGTTATTAGCTTCATTTCCAGTTTATGTGCTGCAACTTTTTCTTGAAATGTTTTAAAAGCTGTTTTTTCCTTTTCTTTATTTTCGTTCATTTTTTTTATATCAGATTCGCTAGCTTTTCTATCTATTTCTACAATATCACTTGTTTTTACCCCATAAGGACTGTTAACAAAACCTTGTACCTTTGCAATGTCTTTTCCAAAACGTGTAGGAACAATAACAAAATCTCCTGCAGTTAATTGTTTTGCTTCTTCAACCTGTGCATAGAGACTCTCGCATGAGTATTCTAGTTTAAGCTTATATAAGGGACCTTTTACAGAAGCGTCCTCTGCGTTAGAATGCGAAGAATCCTCCATTGCATCCTCAAGGGCTTTTAAATCTTCTTGAGCAATATCTATATCTTTTCCAAATAAATCTGTCATTCTATCTCCATGTTTAAAAATCTTTGTTTTATTTTCTTATAATATACTCAGCATAATAAATTGATTATGAAATAACGTCTACTAACAGACCATTAATCTCCTCTATTTTTGCTAACATATTCATTTGATCACGATTATTATACAACACTCCGGCTGCTAAAGCATCTAATTTTTCATCAATTGTTTGTAAAAGGTAGAATTGTTTTGTTTTTTTTCCAAACATTCTAGCACCTGATTGCATTTCAATCTCATAATTACTTTTTACTACAAACTGCAAAAAATTTCTAACTGCTTTTTTGTATTCTGCCATAGTTTCGGCATTAAAAGACTTTTTTAATTCATCACCAGAAGAGTATACGGTGTCTAATAACACTTGAACCGCTTCTTCTTTAGAAAGTTTTGTAATTTCTGCTGGAAGACCTAATTCTGCTATGTTAAAATCCGTTTGGGCCTCTTTTACCATTTCGGAAAAGCGAGGAGACTTTACCTTCTCCGCTTTTTTGTCTTCTGCTTCTTTTTTTTTATGAGTTGCTTGTTGTGCTGCTGCAGAAAAAAACAATGAACTTTGGAGAGGGTCTATAGCCATACTATGCCTCAGCAGTTTTATACGAAGCTTTTTTTACGATTTTCATGTCTTTCCAACGGCCTAGTATTTCTTGATAATTCTGTTCGTTTTCTATGGATACACAGCGACCATTAACAAAAGCATCTTCTTCTGTTTGTAAACCTTTTGAAATAATATCGCCAAAAATTATTGCAGAAGAAAATAAATAGACCTTACCACTTGCAATAACATTGCCATGCACAACCCCTCCAATACTAACAGAAGAAGCGCGTACATCGCCTTTTACTCGGGCTTGTTCATTAATAAATACTTTACTAGAACAATCGATATCTCCCTTAATATCACCATCAATTCTCAGGCAACCAGAAACCTGCATATCGCCGGTATAAGAGGAGCCTTCTCCAATTATAGTGTTTATTGAAATATCGTCCATGATAGCTCCGTAAAATTAATTTGTAAGAGAAACATTTATATATTTTGCAGGATCATCAACTCCAGCTCCAACGCGTACTTCATAATGTAAGTGAGGACCAGTAGAAATACCTGTATTTCCGATAGTTCCAATTATATCACCTTGCTTTACAAAAGAACCTTGTTGAACGCGTGTTGAGTTCATATGTGCATAGCGTGTAAATATACCATGCTTATGCTTAATTACTACATATTTTCCTAAATCAAATAAATAACCTACCGTTACAACTTGCCCATTTGCTGTTGCAACTATAGGATCTCCAGATCTCCATGTTGAAATATCTAAACCCTTGTGTACGTACCACTGACCTGTAATAGGATGTTCATTGTGCCCAAAAGCCATGGAAACATGTCCTATTCCGCCTTTTATGGGCCAAATACTTGGAATATCAGAAAAAAGAGTTCCTTGAGATTCTAATAGTTTTGCAATTTCTTCTATTGGTTTTATTGCTCCATCTAGGTACGATGTAAGTTCTTTTATCTCTGCTGTTTCGCGCAAAGAACCTTGAGAAAAGTCTTGCACATTTACTAATGATGCTAAATCGCCATTTTGTACCGAATTTCTAGTTTGATTTGAGGCTCTATTTAAGCCAACAAGAGAGAGTGTATTAGAAAGTGATGTTTGAAATCGTTTTGCAGCTTGTAATAAATTATTATTTTCGTCACGAAGCTCATCAAGACTAGCACTTAATTCATTTTTTTCTGCCTTGAGCAATGCTATTTGGGTATCTGTATTAACTGTTCTTTGGGTAAAAAAAACAAAAGATAAAACAACACCAACAAACAAAATACATCCAAGTGTAAAAGCTAGTACTGTTGTCTGAAAATTTAAGACTTTCTTTTGTGAATGAGGAACTACCATTATTGTCAGTTTTCTCTGACTTTTTTTTGAAACAGCTGTTACATTCTTTCCGAATCCATCAAAGAGCTGTTTAAAATATGCTCTTACTCTTCCAAAAAATTTTTTTTCTACTTTTTTATATTGTCTTGTTCTCGGCACAGAACTCTCCATTTATATCATATATCATTACATAATATCATCTTAATCAAAATATGTCAAATATGTTGTTGACGATTATGCTTTCGTATGATATTCTTATCGGTAAGAACACTGTATT
>CAYJNB010000044.1:0-13073 GCA_964371205.1 uncultured Treponemataceae bacterium | reverse complement strand
GGCAAAGGTATCAAAAACATCAAAAAATGCAATGGCCTTTTCTTTTATCGAATTGAGTGCACTTTGAGTTTTAATTGGCTTGATGCCTCGTCCCTTCTTTTGAATCTCTGGCATAAAGATAGTTGTAATTTGCTCAAAGTACTCTACAGTTGCAAACCCTGTAAATGATTCGTACAAGTCTTTTAAGAATATTTCGTTCATTGCAACGGTTATATCGTGGACTCCAGCTCCTTCTAGGGCTTCATACACTGTGCGGTATTTGCCCGTTTTATCATCAGCAACTTCAGTAAAGTTCATAAAAACTTGAGTTTCAAACCCATTTAACGACACAAAAAAGCCATTATCATGTATTTCTTTGCTCGTTCTAATAAACCATAAACCACTTCGTTGCTCTTGGAATATGCAAAAAGTGTTTTCTTTTGTTGAAAGTCCAAGGGCATTTCCGAGCGTTTTTGTATGCAGTTGCATCATATCGCCGTTTGTTTTTTCGGCCTTTGAGCAAGAGTGAGTAATCCAGCCATGAGCATGATCATACACATTGTTGTAGAATACAATAGCGCGCTCTTCGCCACATCGATTAGAATAGGCAAAAATATTCTCGTTTACACCGTGCTCGTTGCGCACATCATAGAAATAAAAGTGTTCTACTTCTGCAAATAAATAACGTTTTTTTGCAAGGGGGAATATTTCTTTGTTGTGGCGTTCTATCAAATATTGATCTGGCTGTTCATCCCAGTAAGCCTTTTGGTATTCCATACCGTATTTTTCGTTAAAGCCTTCTATCTGTCCATGTCCAAACATTGGAAGTCCTGGCATGGTTATCATGAGTGTACAAACCCCAAAGTATTTATCGTCTTTGCCAAACTGGGCAACGGCGGTTTCTTCGTCTGGGTTGTTCATAAAGTTAACAAAACGCTTAAGAACTTGCGGATCGAATTCCATTGTATTTTTTACCGTTGAGCGATATTTTTGGTTTTCTTCTTTTTTAAGCATGTTCATAAAGGCAGAGTTATACACACGGTGCATACCAAGCGTGCGCACAAAGTATCCTTCCATCATCCAAAATGCTTCTGCTAAAAGGAGGGTATCTGGAATTTCTTTGGCACACCGGTCTACAACCTCTCGCCAAAATTCATTTGGAATGCGCTCTTCAAAGTCAGCAACGCTGAGGGCATTCTCGCTACGAGTTGGAATATCTCCACCGCGCCCTGGTTCTGGATACCAAAGTCGTTTTATGTGTTTTTTTGCTAATACCATTGCCGCATCAAATCGAATAATTGGAAAGTTACGTGCAACATGTAGAATCTTTTGAATAACTTCTTCTCTTGCTTGCGGATTTAAAAAGTCAATTTGTGCGGTGTCGTTCCACGGCATACCGGTACCATCATTCCCATGGTATATATAGCGAGTATCACCATTAGAAAAATCTACTCGTTTAAATACAACGGCACAGTCTGTTTTACTATAATACTGGTCGTCTAAATAAATTCCCATGCCTGGCTTTTGAGAGAGGTTCTCTCCATTAAATGTATAAGTTGGGAAGGGGCACTCTGTTCTTTGTACAAAGAGGTCGGGACGGTTATACATCCAATCAGAATCCATCCCTGTATGATTTGGCACCATATCTGAAGCTAGGCGAATACCGCGCTCCCATAAGCGATGGCGCAAATTTCCCAATGCTTCCCAACCACCGAGACAATGTGCAATTTCGTAATCCTCTAGACTGTACGCACTAGCCGCCGCCTCTGGGTTACCGTTTATTTGTTTTATTCTCTTACTTGCATACGAGCGCTCCCAAATACCAATGAGCCACAATCCTGTAAACCCCTGTTGTGCGAGCGTATCTAACTCCTCGTTTGGAATTTCATCTAAGCGTGTAATAGAACGATTATATTTTTTGCTCAATTGATCTAGCCATACCAACACTGTTTTTGCCATTAGCACAACACAGGGCATCCAATCTCTGTCGGGACTGTAGCGCTCGTATTCTTTGGAAAGGTGGTCGTAGCTATACGCATCCATTGGCGGCGGCCCAAAAAAATGTGGGCTCCAGCCAGGCTTATTTTCTTCACTAATGAGGTCAGCTCCTGCAAGTAAGCGTGTGCTCCACTCGTCGAGGAGTTTTATCCAGTGCGTTCTAATATAATCGAGTTGTTCTTGAATATCAGTAGGGTTAAATTCAACTGGCTCTTTAAGGAGCGTTATTAAGTCATTTCCCTTTGGCCCAAAAATAGGCTGAGTTTTAAAAAACTCTTTTGTAATATTCCAAGACTTAGCATATGTAGGGTTTCTTGTAAGTACTTCATCTGAATATAATTGTAAAAATGGTCTAAAAGCGGGGTTTTCATTTGCTAAATGCAGCATAATCATTTCTTCGTATGTTGTTACACGATGAGAAACACCGCTATTTGCATCATTTGAATTCAAATAGTCATCGATAGTAATTTCTCCGCGATACACTGCAGTTGGCGGAAATTCGGTAGTAAACTCAAGTAAGAGGCGGTCAACCTCTTGTTTACCCAATTGTTTTTCTAATTCTTCTAAAGCACTCTCAAAGGAGTTTTTTTGTGCTTCCTTGCGGAATAAATAGCACATGTAATGAAAAATTTCATCTATAAGCCCCATGGCATTTAATTGTCCTGCCTTGAGCATTTTATTTGATTCAGTATTTGGATCTAAGGTATCGTTAAACTGTTTTGTAAAGGTTCTAACAGCTGTTATGTTTGTAAAAACTATATTACCAGTGGAAGAAAAAAGAGTATCATCAAAGCCGCATAAGTCCCTAACTTTTTTAGAGACGTGGAATTCCATATAAGATGCATTCATGCATACTATTTTAGCATGTTATTTCATACTACGCAATGAAAAATTAGGGTTTTTGTACTTATTTTAAGTATTTCGGCTGCTTGAAAAAATCTCGCCGTATCTGCTTCGGTAAAATTTAAGTTGTAGCTCTCTTCTTAGAAATTTCCAAAAGCACCGACAAAATAATTTAATCTAGTTTTGCCCTTACATACACCTACGCTATGCAAAACTAGGTAAGGTGCTCAATTTCTAGTTTTTAATCTAGAATGCTCCCAAAAGCACCGACAAATCCCTTGTTCCAGTGCCAAATTGGTCTTGCAAGATCAGACGAAAATGGACAGTCTTTGTTAAAATCGGGAAGCCATGAGGTATCTTGTACCAATTCTTGGTAAAATCCATCATTAATTTCATATTCTTCAAGTAGATTCTGTACTGCATCAAATTCTTCTTTACTTACTACGCGATTAGAAAAACTCGATAGTGCATCTTTACGTTTGTTTGCTTCTTCGTTTGAAAATGGAATTGGAGTATACTGGCTCATCAATGATAATAGAGCTTTATCTTGCGCATGACTTGTAAACCAGTCCAAAAAAAGACGCGTATCGTCAAGGCGTGACGGAAGAATAAGGTGCCGAATAATTACGCCACTAGTCATTTTTCCATCATCTGCTATGGTAAGTGGGCTTTGTGCTATCATTGTGCGGATTGCCTTTTTAGCGATAGTAGGGTAATCAGCGGCATCAAAAATTGCCTCACTCATATGTGGGTTTAGTGTCTTTAAGTCAGGTAGCCAAATGTCTACAACATCAAACAAATCTTGTAGTGCTTCTGGTGTTTCGTAGGCAGAGCAATTCCAGCAAATCGGAATACTTAGCCCATCTTTTTTTGCTTGTAGTAAATATTGTGCTAGGGCAGGGATTGCGTGGCTTCCAGTAACAATATTTATATTTTCTGCTCCTGCTCTTTGTAGGGCAAGACAAATTTGAGAAAATTCATCTTGAGAGACTTCTTTACCCATTCCCTGCTGAGATATTTGATAATTTTGACAAAAAGCACAGCGTAAATTACAACCTGTTATAAAAATTGTTCCCGAACCACCGGTATGTGTTATTGGTGGTTCTTCTCCAAAATGCAGTCCCGCCCAAGCGATTCGTACAGCTGCTTTTTCAAAACAAAAGCCATCCATTCCATTGTTTCTATTTGCAGAACAATGACGAGGACAGCTTATACATACGTTATAGGCTTGAATGGGAGAACAATTGTTAGAAGAAAATGAGTTAATCACGCCCACCAGGTTGTTGCTGTTTTCGTTGGTCTACGTAACGTCTCATTTCTGCTAGGTTATTAATCATAATACTCTTATCAAAAATTTCTAGACGACGTTTTTGAGCCATTTGACGAAGCTCATCTTGCACAATATCAATCGGTAAGCCTGCCCAGTAGGCAACATCTTGAGGTGTTAATTGGAATTTGCGATTTCGCTCTCCAGCACCTTTTTCTGTATCGAGTTCTGCAAACATTAGGAATACATCCATTACACGTGCAGAAGGATCTTTAATAACTAAGATTTTAAATCTACGGCGCTGATCATAAATACGTTTACAGAATAGTTTTAATAAAATAAGTGCAATTTGAGGGTTTCCTGTAATAAGAGCTTCAAAGTTTGCCTTATTAAATTCTAAAACCTGAACTGTTTCGAGTGTTAAACATGTTGCAGAGCGCGGTGTGTTTTCTAAAATAGCCATCTCTCCAAAAAATTCACCAGGACGAAGAATATCGAGATTTTTATTAGATCCATTTACTGTTTTTAAAAGCTGAATTTGACCAGCTTGTACAAGGTAAAAACAATCTCCTGGTTCAAATTCTGAAATAATAACAGAATCTGGTGGGAATACTTTTGCAAAACGATCAAATATCGGTAGCGAAAATTGTTTCATTGCCCCAGAAAGTTGCATGCTTGTAACTGAGGGATCCCCTTCACTCAAAAGTTCAGGTGGAACGCGTTTTTTTGCAGCTTCTAATAAGCGAGAAGCGTCTGTTACACGAGAACCGTTTGGAAATCTTTCTAAATATTTTGAACAAACATCAACAACAGCCTTGTATTTTTCGCCTGCAAAAAAGCATTTTGCAACGTTAAGCATTCCGTCTTCAGGTAGCACATCGTCTGTGCTGTTTAATATTGATTTGATTTTTCCATGGATTCCGCGCAATTGGTTTGAAAATACTTGGAGCATTTTCATTATAACAGCCTTGTTCGAACTAAACATAGTTTCAAACTCTTGTACTGTTAATGATATTGCCACAGAGTCTACAAGAACTTTTACTGTTTCTTCGCGAGGAAAATGACCTAATGCAGACTTAACACCAAAAAATTCTCCTTCTTTTACAGATTCAGTTATCTCAACACCTGTTTCGATATCTATACTGTTTAAAGAAATAGCTCCTTTTTGGAGAATATAAATTCTCTCGTCTACATCTCCAACGAAGTAAATAATTGATCCTCTTGTGTACTGCATTGCCTTTGGCATTTTGGTAATCCTCTTCTAAATATTATATCATATTATATTGCTAAAAATACTATTTTGCAAATACATTGTATCATAAAAATAAAATTAATGCTATCATTATTTTATGATTGATTTACATGTTCATTCTTCTGTTTCTGATGGTAGCTACACTCCAACAGAACTAATTACATATGCCAAAGAGCGTACAATTTCTGTTCTCGCACTCACCGATCACGATACGCTCGATGGACTCGACGAAGCCGCTAGTGCTGCAGCTTCAGCTGGAATTACTTTTATTCGAGGTGTTGAATTAAACATCGAATGGCCAACAGGCGAATTCCACTTACTCGGATTGGGCTTACGCTCAATAGATCCTTCTTTGGTTACAATTACTAAAGAATTGCAAACCGGTCGGATAGAACGTAATGCTCAAATGCTAACACAAATGCACTCTGATGGGTATGACGTATCTTTTGAAGAACTTTGCCAAGATATTTCTTCCGTCTGTATTGGGCGCCCCCATATTGCAGAATATCTAGTACGCAAAGGAATTGTTAAGACACGCCAAAAAGCTTTTGATCAGTTTTTAGCAAAGGGCCGTCCCTATTTTATCGGCAGGCAATGTGCAAACCTAGATACTTCTATTGATGCTATTTTAAAAAGTGGTGGAGTTCCAATCTTGGCTCATCCCCTTTCCCTGTATCAGTCATGGGGAAAGCTTCCTGATGTGCTAAAGGGTCTTCGAGAACGAGGCGTAGTAGGCATAGAAGCTTGGCATCCAGGAGCTAGAGAAGTTGAATGTAAACGGCTTGAGGAGTTAGGGCAGTCTCTAGGTTTTGTTATTACGGCAGGAAGTGATTTTCATGGAGAATCTGTTCGAAACGATAGAAAAATTGGTTATACTGCCGGAAAACAAAAAATTAAAGATTCCTATTGGACTGAACAGTTACAGCCAGCTTTAGAAAGTAGACTAACAGAGACAAAATAAGAATTTAATTAAAAAAAATACAAAAATAGCACAAAAAATGTATATAAAGACAAACAATACCTCTTTTTTTATAAGTCGATATCTATATATAGTATATGCAAGTATTTAGTTTTTCGCCCTTTGGATATGAAGGAGCAATAGTTACAGTAGAAGTAGATTTGCGGCGGGGTATTCCTGCAGTCGACCTTGTAGGATTAGCCGATAACGCAGTACGTGAATCTCGGGAAAGAATGCGTGCGGCAATTCGGAACAGTGGCTTTGAATTTCCGCAAGAACGTGTCTTAATTAGTCTTTCTCCTGCAGACGTAAGAAAGGAAGGAGCTGGATTTGATTTAGCTATAGCACTTGGTGTCCTTTTTGCAAAAGACTCTGCATACGATGACTCCTTGTCAGGGGAGAATAGCGAAAATGCAATTTTAGTCATGGGAGAATTAGAGTTATCTGGACGTGTACGCGGAGTGCGGGGAGTGCATGCTGCTTTGTGTACTGCACATGAACAGGGAATTACGTTTTGTATTATTCCAAAAGAAAATGAGCAAGAATCGCTTTCGGTTCCAATTAAAACTGCAGTTGTTTCAAATTTGCAAGAGGCTTTTCATGCTTTGACTGGTTATTTGCAAGGAAATACCGATACCTTTTGCTCTTCGTTGCAGGTAAAAAGAAATGACTTTGATGTTTCTTTTGCAGAGGTTACTGAGCAAACAGACTTAGTTTCAGTTGTAAATCAGAGTCAGTTAGTGCGAGCATTGCAAATAGCTGCAGCTGGCAGACATAACCTAATGGTTTATGGCCCGCCCGGATGTGGTAAAACGCTGTCGTTAAAACGGTTTAGCTCTTTACTTCCCTTACTAACGGCAGAACAAGCGCAAACAACTGCACGTATTTATAGCTTAGCAGGTATTCCTTTTCATACACAGAGCCGCAGACAAGCCCCGTTTCGAGTTCCTCACCAAAGTGCAAGTCTAGAGGGAATTATTGGAGGTGGTATACACTGCCGTCCGGGCGAAATATCTTTAAGTCATAATGGTGTGCTTTTTTTAGATGAGGCGGGTGAGTTTAAGGCGAGTGTCTTACAAGCTCTCCGTGTTCCTCTCGAAACGGGAGTAGTTACAGTAAGTCGGGCGGGTCGGCATACTACCTTTCCAGCTAATTTTCAGTTGCTTATGGCATGCAATCCGTGTCCGTGTGGAAATTATGGTAGTGATGATAAAGTTTGTGTGTGTAGTATGCGCTCTATTGAGCAGTATTGGAAAAAACTCTCTGCACCGCTTTTAGATCGAATAGATATTAGGTTACCTGTTTTTAAAACCAATAGCGTAACTAAATCTGAAAGTGCTGAGCAAAATATAAATGACACAATGAGTAAAGATAAAGAAAGGATGTCGTCAAAGTTTTTGCAAAAAGATATACAAAAAGCGGTGCAAATTCAACGTAAGCGGCAAGGCAAGCCAAATGCAGAACTCTTACCTGAGGAGATAAGTAAATACTGTTTTTTGAATAAAGAGACAGTAGCATACTTAACAGAACAAGGTGCAGTGTATCGGTTTTCCGCACGATCAGAAGCTGCTTGTAAAAAACTAGCACGTACGATAGCAGATATGAGGGAGGAATCGACTATTTGTCTAGAACATATGCAAGAGGCAATTTCTCTGAGAAAAAATGAAAGTGGTCTAAATGGCTTTATTCCATTGGAGTAATAAATTATTGGAGAAAGCTACATTAAAATAATAAGTTCAAATTACTTAGGGTAAATATCCACAAAAACAAGGTAAAAACTGAAAGAGCAGAAGTAATAACAATTATTTGTCCTGCAAGTTCGGCATCAGCACCCATAGCTTGAGCCATTGGGAATGAACTAACTGCAGTCGGCGCTGCTGTCATTGCCAATACACAACCTAGCTCAAGTCCACGAAAACCTACTGCATAGGCAGGAATCACAAAAAGAGCAGGAACTACTATGAGTTTGCAAAAGCAGGCCATTACTAGAATTAAATTGTTTTTTTTGATTTGGCTAAAATCAAGTGTTGCTCCGAGCATCATGAGTGCAAGTGGTGTTGTTGCATTTCCAAGGCTGCCTATGACTTTTTCGATAGGTACAGGAAGATGTATGTTAGTAATTAAAGTCACTATCCCCAGTCCAGAAGCAATTATAAGAGGGTTTTTAATAATACCCTGTGTAACTTTAGAAATTTTAAATGTGCCACTCTGAAGCGTTTCTAATAAAATTACAACTAAAATATTATATATCGGTACTACTACCGCCAGAGCTATAGAAATAAGTCCTGTATGAGATGGTCCATATATATTTGCAATAATTGCTAAGCTAAACAAAAGAGAGTTATGCCTAAAAATACCTTGTACAAAAGCTCCTCGGCGGGCCGGATTTTTTATAAAGGGCGTGGCTGTTATCCATGTAATAATAAATACACTACAAGTAGCTATAACCATATAAACTACAAAAGATACGTTACTTACGGAACTCAAAGAAGCACTATAAATATTGTTAAACAAAATGGCGGGAAAAAATAGCTTGAATATGAGCTTGTTCATTTCTGAAACTGCAGCCTGAGAAAGCCATGCAAAACGGCGAATAAGCATTCCAAGAGCTAAAAAAACAAATATCGGAGTTACAACAGAGATAGAAAGTAAAAAATTATCTAGTAACATATTGACCGTGCTTCCATATAGAATCGTTTTTCACTTGCTTCGCCCATAGAAAAACTTTTTCGTGGTAATATCCCACAAGCATATATTGTTGCAAAAAAGTTATCTTTTTCTATTGGGGGGAGTAAAATACCTGCAGTGTTCTTTTGAGCACCTAGTTTAAATACTTCTTCTGTGCCGTGAATAAAATCGACTGTTGTTTCAGAAATAAATGACATATACGCATCCAGAATAGGTTGAAAATAACTTACTAATAAATCAGAACATTCTGCTTCAAACAGCACATAGTGTTGTTTTTCTTCATCATCAATATACACCAAGCCGAACGACCCATCAGAGCTTACAACTGCCTGAGTAAGTTCTTCAGCGGTAGAAAGTTCTATTGTGTTACTATTCAGTTCAGCAGTCATATATTTTATAAATAATGGAATGTGAGCATTAAATAATACACGGTGAATTGGCTCAAACGTTAAACCATCATCAAAAATATTTACAATTTCTGTTAGAGCATATCGCAGTGGGTGCTCTGTTTCGGTTGGGTTATTTTTTTTGTACTCATCCCATACAGCCTTTGCTGTTGCAAGTGAATGATTTCCATCTCCTGCGGCAAATAAAAATGGTGTAGAAGCTATACCACTTTGAGTATTATAGGTGTTGTGTTGTGCAGTTTTAGAAAGTGCATTGTACACTTGCTCTAGTGCCTCTCTATCTTCAACTGCCCATGCAGTTATATGGCCTGAATTGCACATTAAATCAGTATCGTATAAGGGTTCTTTTTTTGATTTAATAAAATCCCCTGTTGCTTCTACAACGGCCTTATCTGGATCGTTAATTAAAAGCATAATATGAGGCATGTCGAGAGTTGCCTTTTGTCGAATTTTAATGCGTGGAGGAAGTCTGTCAACAATTGTGCCTTCGGTAGCACGAATCAAGGAGTTAGAAAACGGCTTCCATTCATATTGGTCCAAATCTATAGCAGCAATCAAACCTTTTCGAGTACGATTATAAGCGGTTTTTCGTTCAATATATATAAAACTATGTATAGGACTTGCAAATGTGCCATCTGTAGTATATTTTTGCATGTTTTGATGAATTGTGTTTAGACGCTCGGTATTATCGGCCCCTTCTAAATAAACCTCTGGTAAGAACAAGTGTAGGGTAGAAGGAGCTTCTCCAACGTAGCTCTCTGCTTTTTGCCAGTATTCTCTATCTTGTGTAAACTGGTCACAGGCAATAGCTGCCCATTTTTGTAAATCTACGTGTTTTGCCGGTAAAAGTATATCCGGAATTGCCAATCCAAACTTCGAAAAAATCAATTCATTATCCATGTATTCAATATATCCGAAATACAATATTTATGCTATACTATGCATATGTATCAAGGCTTTTCTCAGTCTCAAACACAGACTCAGCAACAAGTTCTTTCTCCTCAAATGTTACAGTCAATATCTCTTATGACTTTGTCTGCCGCTGAATTAAGAGAAAGAGTTTTTGAAGAGATAGAGAAAAATCCAGCATTAGAATTGATTCGTGACCCCCTAGAAATGAGAGATCCCGTTTTGCCAACAACCTTGGCAAATAGAAAAACAATTTCTGGTAGTATGAAGGAGAGTAATGCATATCAGAGTTTTTTGGAAAATCATTCTGTACAATACGAGACATTGCAAGAGCACTTACTTGCACAGTTAGTGCTACTTACTCTTACTCCCGAAGAAAAAGAACTTGCTGAAAAAATAATACAAAATCTTGATGAACGTGGATTTAATGCAGAAAATCCAGAAAACCTCTTTTGTCCTATTGCCGACTCAGCACTTCAAAAGAATAATCCTTGTCCCTTAACTATTGAAGAAACTACATTATTACATAAATGTCTCGAAATAGTTCGAAATATTGAACCAAAGGGGAATGCATGTAATAATCCACAAGAAACGCTTTGCTGGCAAGCTGCCTCCTGTAACTGTGCTCCTTCTCTTGCTTTGGATATCTTACAAAAGTATTTTGATTTTTTAGAAAAACCACGAGCCGCATATATTCAAAAAAAATATATTGAATTAGCAAAATTGGATGGTTCAGTCACTATTCCTGATATAAAAGAAATTGACGAGGCTCTTGCGTTTATTAGAACCCTTGAGCCCTATCCAGCCCGTCGCTTTTCTAACCATGAGACAACGTATGTATTGCCAGATATACTCATTAGACCTAAAACAAAAAATGAGCTAGATGATTCGGAAGAAGAAGGATCTCTTACGGTAATTGTAGCTGGAGAACAATTACCAGTTATAGCTATTTCTCCTCTTTTTAAGAATTTATCGAATACAAAAATCGACCAAAAACAAGATAGCCATACACACGACTTTGTTGTTGCTGCAATAAAGCAAGCTCAATGGTTTCTTCATTCATTAGAATGGCGAAATGAAACATTGGTAAAAATTGCCCAGGCATTGCTTTATTTTCAGAGAAAATTTTTTGAAGAAGGCCCGGCATATTTGGCTCCATTACGTTTAAAAGACG
This sequence comes from uncultured Treponemataceae bacterium, assembly GCA_964371205.1. Classification (GTDB taxonomy): domain Bacteria; phylum Spirochaetota; class Spirochaetia; order Treponematales; family Treponemataceae; genus CAYJNB01. The sequence goes on along the minus strand of CAYJNB010000044.1, from coordinate 1,598 downwards.
CTGCCGAATTTATGGATGTACATGAAACAACTGTTTCTCGTATTGCCAATAATAAGTATTTGCAATGTGAATGGGGTTTTTTTAAAATTAGTCATTTTTTTTCTAATGCAGTTTCGGTAGATAGTAGAGAATTACACTCAAAAGAGAGTGTAAAACATGAGTTAAAGCTGCTCATAGAAAAGACAGAATTAGAAGGAAAGAAACTTTCTGACGAAAAACTTTCTAAACAATTGGCTCAAAAAGGTATAAAAATTGCCCGAAGAACAGTTGCAAAGTACCGCTCAGAACTCAATATTAATTCATCTTTTGAAAGATTTTGAAAAAAGCATTCACAAAGCTAATTTCTTGTGGTATACTGAATTATGAGCTTTTTGAGTATATTTATACTTGCTTTTTTTATTTCTTCCTCAGTATGCATCTGTAGCATAATTTTAGTTTATTCAAAAAAACAAAAAGGTATAAAAGAGGCTCACCTTAACCCACTCTTAGATTCTTTGTTTGATTTTGCAGAAGACATTACGGATGCACATTCGCATGCGAGCATAATTGAATATATTCAATTATTTGAAAAGCAAACTAATGCAAAGGTTCTATTTCTTGATTATAGCGCGAGCAGGCTTGTCTATGTAGATTGGTCTGTGTTTAATCCTCTTCAGGTACAAAAAATTGAAAAAGAATTTAATTCTTTGCGTAAATCATACGCCTTTTTTAATTCGAATATGAATCGAACCAGACAAAGCTCTGCAGAAGGATTTGTACTAAAATCTAATGGGAATTGCCTTTTTGTTTTTTTTCCTCATGTAAGAGAAGGCAATACTGCCCTTTGGCAATATATATCTTCAGTTTTTTCAGATTTTACACTACGATGTGCACTTATTGATGATTTTTTGAATAAGACACTTTTTTCTCGTCAATTATTCGATATAGAAAAGATGCAGTACACTTTTTTACCACAAGAAATGCCAAAGATTACGGGGCTCGAAGTGTCATCATACTTTTTACCGCTTATAACTGTCTCTGGTGACTACTATTCTGTTATTCCCATTACTAAGACAAAGACACTTTTTTTACTCGGAGATGTGTCTGGTAAAGGTCTTTCGGCAGCCTTAGTTATGGGTGTAATTATGAATGTTGTAAATGTATTCGAAAATAAAGTAGATTTAGTAGGTTTAATGAGTCAGATTGATAATGCAGTTATGCTTATGAGTCTTGGAGTTAAATTTACGGTTGTATTTTCTGCAATCATTGATACCTCAGTAATGCGTATGGATTATATAAATGCCTCTTTAGCAGATGCATATGTTTTGAGCTCTAATGCAGAGAAAGTAAAAATTACAACACTGTCTTCTACCTGTTCTTTACTTGGAGTTGAAGGTGTTACTGCGGTAACAGAACATAACCTCAGAACATTCCCTCTTTGCAAAGGAGATTCAATAATACTAGCATCCGATGGACTGTCTGAGGTAGGTCATAGTACTGGTACCTGTTTTGGAGATACACAGTTATATAAAAAACTATTGTTATCTTCTTTGGAGAAGCCTCTTGATGTTTCTGTAAAACAGCTAGCAGACAATGCGCTAAAATATAGTAAAACAACT
>CAYJNB010000043.1:5927-13200 GCA_964371205.1 uncultured Treponemataceae bacterium | reverse complement strand
ACCATGTATTTTGACGTTAAAGGACCACAAGAAGTTGCTCTTTGTGTGGTATCATGGTCAGTTTGATAACCTACATATTGTCCAAACTCATCATGAGGAAAAGGAACCCCCAAATTTACGAGTTTATAGAAGCATCTAGCAGAAGAAGCTGCCTCTACTAAGGCTGCGTCTCCATGCATAGACTCCCCATTATAAAAGGTTTGTGCCATTTCATAAACAGAATCGTTTGAGGAGGAAGCCATTGAAAGCTTAAAATAGGTTTGCTTATCGGAACCGGTATTGCGAGATGTTCCCATCTTCTTACCTTCCGTTACAATTGCAATATCCGTAACACCTAAATCGTACAAGGTGTCAGCAGCATTATATGCAGCCGCTCCAGACCCTACAATTAGCGTTTGGTATGTATATGTAGTTATTGACTTGTTATCAATATCAACTTTTTCTATTTTATTCTCTTTCATGAATTCTTTCAACAATGCTACGAACTTGAGAGAAAATCTCTCAAGTCATATTTTTACTTATGCTTTTACTTTGCTTGATTTTCTAAGAAAGTAACCAATTAAGAACAAGGCACTGGCAGAACATATAACTACCATTCTATCGAACCAGGTAGAACTTGGCACAATAACTAGTGCACCTATAACAACTCCAGATGCTATACTAACAAGACCAAGTACATTTCTTTGAAATCTGTACTTCTCAAGATTTTCAGGTGTTTTTTCTGCAACAACATCTGTTTCAAATGCTTTGAATACTTCATCGCGTTCTTGATCTCTTTCTGAACCAGTTTCCTTATAGAAGAAACGGCTACATAAGAAGAATGGAAGTGTAATAAGAACGTGACAAATTGATGCCCATGTTACAATTAAGTCTTTCTTCTCTAATGATGTTAAAACATCAACAAGAGCGAAGTGTTCTAGCCCCCAGTTTAACCAAGAGCCACAGAACATAGAGACAAAACAACCAACAAGAACGGTAGCCCATGCAGCCCAGTCCGGTACTTTTTTGATAAACAGACCAAAAACTAATGGAATCCATGTAGGCAACATTATTAAAGAGCTAATACGCAACATTATATCGAAAAGAGTTAGACCTTTAAGTTGGTTAATAAAAAGACCTACAAAAATAATCAACAAACCAAATACTACGACAACAATTTTTGATAATTTAAACAAATCTTCATCGGAGGCATTTTTATTTACAACAGGTTTCCAGAAGTTTCTAATAAAAATACCTGCATTTGCATTAAGCCCTGAGTCCATCGAAGACATAGTTGCTGCAAAAACACCGGCAATTAATAAACCTGTCATACCAACCGGCATCAAGTAGTTAACCATTACCAAATAAGTAGTCTGACCAAGGTTTTTTAACCCTGGGAACATTAAAGCTAAGTCAGAATTTTGAAACATTGAAGATGCAGCCCAAGAAGGAATAAACCATATAAAGGCTCCAACAACTTGTAAAATACCTGCTAGTTGAGCACCTTTTCTTGCATTCTTTGTATCTGCAGCGCAAAGGTATCGATAACCGTCATACATATTATTTGTAGAAAGAATATTACGGAAGGTTGTAAAAAGAGCCCACAATATAAAAAGAGGTAGTATATTATAATCACTGGTTAAAAAGTTTTGTTCAGGTTTGTACAAATTAAAACTTTCTACAATATTTCCAAAACCGCCAGCATTAATCAGGACAACCACTGCAGTTGCGATCGAAATGACCATAACAACAAGCATTTGTAAGTAATCTGAAGCAATTACTGCCCAAGAACCACCAAAAAGAGTCATAGCAGTTACACAAACACCACAGATAATTACCGCAGTAGATGATGACCAACCCAAAACAGAAGACATAAATACGCCTAAAGAGCTTAGCCACGTACCTGCTTGAATTAAAGAAATAGGGAAACGCAACCAAGTAAAAATTTGCTCATTAGTTTTACCGTAACGGCGACGTACTACTTCAAGTGGAGTAACTGCATTCAACTGACGCATTCTACGTCCTGACCAACGCGAATTAATCCAGTACCCTAATGCATTTGCAAGAAATAGAATAGAGACTTGAAAACCCGTATTATAAGCCTGTCCTGCAGCTCCGGTAAAAGTCCAAGCTGAGAATTGATTCATAAATGCAGTAGCACCTACCAACCACCAAAGCATAGCACCACTACCGGTAAAGTAATCTTTAGTGGTTTTATTCAGACCTTTGAAAATAAACCCAAAACCTAATAGAACCAAAAAATACACAGCAATGATGTAATAATCTGCTAGCTGTAAACTCATTTGCATATCCAACCTCCTTTATTGTTATGCTGATAATGTATTCATATAAAACATTAAAATTGTTTCATATATTCAATATATGCGGGAAAAACCTCTTCTGGTTCGGCAAGTTCAGGATGCCACTTCTTTTCCCATTCAAATGAATAATACCCTGAATATCCATTACTCTTAAGACAGTAAATTATTTCTTTTATAGGTATTTCACCCTTGCCAACCATACAGAGGGTATATGGAGGCTCATCTGCTCGAATATAATCCTTAATATGAACATGTCTAATTTGTTCTTTAAACGCATTATAAAAGACAATCCAGTTGTCGCGATATATTTTATCACTATGTTCAATATCCCAGATAATGCCAAACTCAGAGCAGTCTGTAAGCTTTTCCACAACTGGCTGCACTACCTCTATACTGTTAAAATCTCCGTGTATTTCGAGTAAAACCCGTATTTTTTTTTCTCGTGCATATTCACAAAGGATGCGCATTCCTTTAGCAGCTTCATTAATTACTTCAGTCTTATCAGCATCGAAAAACTTATCTCCAAAAACACGAATAGCAGGTATGCCCATTCGCTCACAAATATCTATTGCGTTTCTGCCTTCGATAATTGCACTGTCAAAAACCTCTTTGTTATGAAAGCTACAAGAAGTATTTAGTGCTATAATGCTTAGGCCCTTTTCGGATAGAGCTTTTTTTGTGCTCTCAGCATTTTCAGGAAAAAACTCTGTAATCTCTTCTGCACGCATAACTCCGTTTATTCCACGTACTTCAATTCCGGTATAACCGAGTTTGTGAGCATTATTTATAATTTGTTCAAAAGTCCAATCTGGACAGCCTAATGTTGCAAAAGCTAATTTCATATTTGTTCCTTATGCCATTGTTTTGAGCATATCTAACGACACTTCGTAATCCATTTTTTTAGAGCTCAAATATTTATGGAACTGTTCAAGTATACAATCAGTCATTCGATAGACTTCTTGATTTGCATAACCAGCTATGTGAGGAAAAATCATACAGTTCGGCAACCCTTTTAGCGAACAATCAGTTTCCATTGGCTCAGGCCATGTTACATCCAACAACGCAAAACGATTTTTTTCTTCTTTTAGAGCTCTCGCCAAATCTGGCTCGACAACTTGAGCTCCTCTCCCAGTATTTATGAATGCACCTGTAGGTTTCATACGTTTGAATAAATCATAATTTAAGATACCTCGTGTATGCTCATTATCCGCAATGTGATTTGAAATAACCTGACATTCGGAAAAAATTTCTTCCATGCTATAAAGTCGCTCTAAGCCTAAGATATCTTTTTTTGACTGGTCTATATCAAAAACCATCAACTCAACACTATACGATTTTAACAGCTCTACAACCTTAGAACCTATCATTCCTGCACCTAGAACACCAACCTTTGTTTCATATGTTCCGGGAAAGTATGTTTGACTTCTTTCTTTTGCCACTAAGTATGGCTCGCCGACAGCATAATCCTGCATTGCAAAAAAAGACCCTTTATTCAAAAAGATGATAGATGCGACAGTAAACTCTGCAACAGAATCACACATAGCGCCCCAAGCACTAACAACCTTAATACCTCGATTTAAAAATGGTCGTGCAAAGGCTTGAACTGAACCGGCAGCATAGAAGAGAACCTGAAGCTTAGGAAAGTATTCTTTTAACTCCTCTTCAGTAAAGCTTACCATTCCCCAAGTAGAAAACATTACCTCTACATCTTTTAAAAAGGATTTATTTTCTTCAAGATTATCTCCAGTAATTACTGTATCAAGCATTTCCACAGAATCAGAAATAGTCTTCTTATGCTTAGAGCCAAAAACATACTCTAATCTATTATTAACATGAGACGAAAGTGCTTTGTATACATAACAACCTTTTTGCATCCAAACTCCTTTGCATGCAACTTTTATTTGTTGCATGCAATTATTTTATCCCAGTTTTTTTTTTCTGTCAATCTTTTTTTATAAATTTCGTTTTATTTTGCCAAGTAACCACCGTCTACCGGTAATGTAACTCCACTTACATAATCACTTGCTTTAGATGCCAAGAATATTGTTGCTCCTTGCATATCTTTTTCCGTTCCCCAACGGCCAGCAGGAATTCTTGCGGTGATTTGTTTATTGCGCTCTTCGTTATTTATTAATGCTACGTTCATGTCTGTATCCATATACCCCGGAGCAATCGCATTAACACAAATTCCACGCCCATATAAATCGTTAGAAAGAGCTTTTGTTAACTGTGTAACAGCTCCTTTAGAAGCAGTATACGCAGCAATTGTTTGTCCTCCAAAGAAAGCCATAAGGGATGAAACATTTATAATTTTTCCATATCCTTTTTTTAACATAACCCTAGAGGCAAGCTGACAAAGCATAAAGACAGAAGTAAGATTTACATTAATAACAGTATCCCAGTCTTCTAAAGGAAACTCTTCCGCTAAATGCCGTCTTTGAACTCCAGCTGCAGTGACTAGTATATCAACATCATTATTCAAAGCCGTCATACTGTCTTCAAAGATTTTATTTACTTGCGCACGATCAGAGAGATCTCCTTTTACACCATGGCATTTGTAACCTTTTTTTGTAAATTCTTCTGCTACTTTAAAAATTATATCGGAAGAACCAACTATTGCTACTTCACAACCTGCATCTAAGAGAATTTCTGCCATTCCATGCCCTAACCCTCTACTTGCTCCTGTTACTATAGCTTTTTTTCCAGCTATATCAAATAATTCTTTTGCTCTCATTTATTATCTCCTGTTGTATTAATATCCATATATCCACCTTTCATTGCTGAAACAGCAAGGGAGCTGTACAAAGCCAATGCTCCTTTTTTTGTCGATAATTTTTTAGAAACCCATTCTTTTTTTCGCGCTGTAAGAATACTATCAACTTTTTCTACATCTAAGGATTCACCATTAACACCGATGATATTTAAAGATCTCTTTTCAATATCAATCTCAATCAAATCACCAAACTGTACTAAAGCAATAGGCCCTCCAACTGCGGCTTCAGGAGAAATATGACCAATAGCTGGTCCTCTAGTTGCTCCGGAGAATCTTCCATCAGTAAGAAGAGCTGTTGTCGCGCTTAGTTCGGCATCTGAGGCTATCGCTTCAGTTGTATAAAACATTTCCGGCATACATGAACCTTTTGGCCCTTCGTATCGAATAATTATTGCATCCCCGGGCTTTACTTCTTTTTGAATTACCGCATTCATAGCATCTTCTTCGCAGTCAAAAGGAACCGCTCGTAGCACAGCCTTTTTCATTTTTGCTGGAAGTGCTGCATGCTTAACCACAGCGCCTTCGGGAGCAATATTCCCTTTTAGTATGGCAATGGCTCCCCCAACCTGAATTGGATTAGCATACGGTTTTATAACTTCGTCTCGCTTTACCCCAACCTTGCCAAGTTCTTCTTCGCATTTTAAGAAAAAATCACTTTTTTCTAGGTCTTCAAGATTTTCGCCTAGTGTTTTTCCCGTTACTGTTAACTGATCTAAATGCAAGTGCTCCTTTATTTCTTTCATAATTGCAGGTACTCCTCCCGCCTTATGAAAGTAAGAACCGGGATAAAAACCGCTCGGTCTAATATTGGTAATATAATTAATCTTTCTATGAATTGCATCAAATTTTTCCATATCAAGCGTCATTCCCAACTCTCGTGCAACTGTTGGTAAATGGAGTAAGGTATTCGTTGAACCGGCAATTGCTGAGTGAACCATTATTGCATTTTCAAATGCTTTTTCTGTCATAATCATAGATGGCGTAATATTGAGTTTTCCTAACTCAATAGCTGCTTGAGCAACTCGCTTTGCAACACTTTTTAAATCGTCCATATCAACTGCCATCATTGCTGTTCCTGGTAAACTCATGCCAAGAGCTTCACACATTACTTGCATAGTTGAGGCAGTTCCCATGAACGAACACGCACCACAACTAGGGCACGCGTTATGTTTTGCATATAAAAACTCTTTTTCTGTAATCTCGCCACGTTGAAACTTAGCTGAATATGCCCCTACTTGCTCTAAAGTAAGCAAGTTCGGTCCTGCTTGCATAACTCCACCGGTCAAAATAATAGCCGGTTGATTGATTCGTGCTATTGCTTGCAAATGGGCTGGAACACCCTTATCGCAAGAACATACATAAATGGCACTATCAAAAGCAGTCGCTCCATACTGGCACTCTATCATATTTGCAATAAATTCACGCGAAGGCAGAGAATAGTTCATTCCATCATGCCCCTGCGCCATTCCATCACATATATCTGTTGTAAAAAACATATTACCTTTCGCACCAAGTACTTCTAATTCATCAACTGCTGTTTCCACCAATGGTAGTAGATGGGCGCTCCCCGGATGACTATGCCCAAAGGTACTTTGAATAAAAACATGCATTTTGGAAAGATCTTCAACAGACCACCCCATACCAATCTTTAGAGGATCCATCTCTGGAGCAATAGATCGAATAACTTGGCTCGGCATTTCATTTAATTTTCGTTTCATTTTTCATCCTTTTTATTTAGAGTATTTGATAACAAAATATTTCAGTATCAAATAGTATTTCTTTTGAGCTTCAAAAGTATATACTTGACAATACAATAATTGCATGCAACAATGCAATTATAACAAAAAACCCCTTCAATGACAATGGAGATTCGTATGTCAGCACATGAAAAATTTAATTTTAAAACACTTGAAGAAGTAAAAACAAAAATTAATCAATTGAAAGCAAATATTTCTCTTTCGGATGATTTTTCTCTTCTATCAAAACCGGTATCTGTGGGAGCGCGCACTGCTCCAAATGCATTTGCCGTTTTGCCAATGGAAGGTTGTGATTCAAACGCAGACGGCAGCCCCTCTGAGTTGGTTACTCGCCGCTATGAACGCTTTGCCGGTGGTGGTTCAGGCCTTTTGTGGTGGGAAGCCTGCGCTGTCGTAACCGAAGGAAAAGCAAATCCCCTACAAATGATGCTTACCGAAAAAAA
>CAYJNB010000043.1:0-5827 GCA_964371205.1 uncultured Treponemataceae bacterium | reverse complement strand
CTGTCGTAACCGAAGGAAAAGCAAATCCCCTACAAATGATGCTTACCGAAAAAAATAAGAGCTCTTTTGTTGACTTACTAAAAAAGAGCAATACCTGTGCGCAAAACGAAAACGGAAAAGATCATCAACCTTTACATATTTTGCAATTAACCCATTCTGGTCGTTACTCGCGTCCAACTACCCATAAAATGGAGCCAATTATTCCTCAGCACGATCCCATACTCGACCCACGTGTTGGGTTAAGCGGAGAAGAAGCGGTTGTTACCGATGATTATTTGGATTCTTTGGTGGAAAAATATGTACAATCGGCTCTGTTAGCCAAAGAAGTTGGTTTTGACGGAGTAGATATTAAGGCATGTCATCGTTATTTACTGAGTGAGTTACTAGCCTCCCATACACGTGAAGGAAAATATGGCGGAAGTTTTGAAAATAGAACTCGTCTTCTTAAAACAATTTTACATGAAGTACGTCTAGCTTGTGGAAAGGATTTTATTCTTTCATCGCGTTTTAATGTGTTTGACGCACACCCCTATCCTTACGGATTTGGTTGCGATAAAGAGGAAATGTGGAAATTTGACACAACTGAACCAAAACAATTGATAAAACTGTTTAAAGAAGAGGATGTAGACTTACTTACTAACTCCGCTGGAAACCCTTACTATATTTATCCACAAGTTACTCGCCCGTTTGATGTCTCAAGCTCCGGAATTCCCGTTCCCGAAGAACACCCTCTAGAAAGCACTGCTCGTCTTTTTGAGTTTACTCGGTTCGTACAGGAAGAAGCAGGGAAAATTCCGGTTGTTGGCAATGGCTATTCTTGGTTACGTCAATTTGCGCCTAATGCAGGAGCAGCTAATCTTGCAAATAAAACCGGAAGCTTTATAGGATTTGGACGAGGCAGTTTTGCATACCCTGATGCTCCGCGCGATATTTTAAGAGATGGTGCAATGGATCCAAAGAAATGCTGCATTTCTTGTTCAAAATGTACACAAATTATGCGTGACCATGGAAAATCCGGTTGTGTAATTCGCGATAATGAATTATATATGCCTCTGTATACTGAAGCACGAAAAGACGCGCAAGAGCGCGAAAATAATACATAATTGAGGAAAGGTATGAAAAAAACAGCTATTGTTACCGGTTCAACACGAGGAATCGGGTTTGCAATTGCAAAAAAACTTGGTGAAGATGGTTATAATATTGTTATAACTGCTACTTCTCCTGAAGAAAAAAATGCAGCAAACATGCAAATCTTAAAAGATGCAGGAATAGCGTATGCGTATGTACAAGGAAATATTGCAGATACTGAAGTACGTAAAAAAATACTTGCTACGGCTATTGAAACATTTGGAGAAGTACATCTTTTAGTTAATAACGCGGGAGTGGCTCCGGAAGTTCGCGCAGACTTACTTGATATGACAGAAGAGAGCTTTGATCGAGTGGTGAACATAAACACAAAGAGCTACATGTTTATGTCACAATTGGTTGCAAACCAAATGATAAAACAGCCTATGCGCGGAAAAAAACGCGGAACAATCATTAATATTTCGTCTTGTTCCGCTGTTGTATCGTCAATTAATAGAGGTGAATACTGTGTATCAAAAGCTGGTATTGCAATGCTTACAACGCTCTTTGCCGACCGCCTTGCTGCGGAAAGCATTCTTGTGCACGAAATTCGTCCGGGAGTTATAGCAACAGACTTAACCAGCGGCGTAAGTGAAAAATACAATAAGCTGATTGCTGACGGAATTTTCCCTATTGCACGCTGGGGAGAATCAGAAGATATTGCAAATGCAGTATCTGTTTTTGCAGATGATACGTTTACCTACACAACCGGAAACTACATCGATGTTGATGGCGGTTTTCATATAAAACGATTATAGCTGCCCGTATCAGCAGTAAAACTGTATAGAGAATATGCACTCAGGCCTTTTACCTTTGTGCATACTCTTTCAGTACATCTAAATCTGCTTTAAACAAGTCAATTCCAGATTTCCAAAATTCTCTTGTTTCTATATCAAACCCTGCCTTTTTACACACCTCTTCGCAAGAAAGTCTCCCCGTGTCTTCTAAGAGGCTTTTATATGTTTGAGCAAAACGAGAGCCTTCTTGTAAGTAGCGTGAATACAAGCCCGCAGAAAACAATAGTCCAAAAGCATAAGGGAAATTATAAAAGTCAAGTTCAGGACTGTAGTAGTGACCCTTAACTGCCCACATGTATTCGTGTTTTTGATTTAAACCGCTTCCATAGGTTTTTTCCTGCGCATCAAGCATAAGAGCACAAAAATCGCTTGCAGAAAGTTCTCCTTCTTCTCGTTTTTCAAAAACAGAACGCTCAAAATAAAAGCGGCTCAAGATATCTACCAATACCTGACAGCTATCTTGTAAGCGCATTTCTGTCATGCTTACCTTATCAAACCCTGTCGCATTTTGCATTACATCTTTTTGAATAATTGTTTCGCAAAAGTTACTTGCTGTTTCAGCAAGTGTCATTGGATAATGAATAAGTGCATTGTCTAGATCTTGCACACAGTATTGATGGTATGCATGTCCCAGCTCGTGAGCAAGCGTTGTTATGTCCGAAAATGAACCTGAAAAATTTGATAATACTCGAGTTTGTTTATGGTATGGAAAATCGGTGCAATATGCCCCGCCAGTTTTTCCCTTCCGAATTTCTGCGTCAATCCAGTTATTGTCAAAAGCGTACTTTGCAAAATCACCAAGCTCGTTAGAAAAACTGCTAAATTTCTCAATAATGTAAGCCTTTGCATCATCGTAGCTCCAAACACGAGAAACGGCTGAGCTCGACGAGGGACTCACAGAATCAGTTTGAGGATTCTCTGCAAGAGGGGCAAACAAGTCACAAAAGTCGAGTTTTTCTTTATTTAAAAGCTGTGCCTTTACCTGTAAGTACTCTCTCCATAAGGGCAGAGAGTCTTCTATTGCTCCTATAAGTGCATCAAGGGTTTTCTTGCTAACACGCGATTGCCGACAACTTTTCTCAAGTCCGGTTTCCCAATTTACACGCTTGTTTAGCGTAATTGTTTCACCTTTTATACAATTGAGTGCTGCCGCAATCGGTATTTCCACTGATTTTAAAAGCTCAATTTCGTGTTCGTAAGCGATTTTTCGCTCATCGTCCTTTGCAGAGTATGCATCATTTCTTATTTCATTAAACGTTTTCCCGCTCTTAGGGTGAACTAAATTTGAAATAATTTGTTGTTGCAAACGACTCCATGCACCCCCACCTGTCCTACTCATATCCGCTGCAAGTTTTTCTAGCTCAGGTGTCATTTGCTTTGTTTGAAAAAATACCTCTTCGTCTAGAATATATGCATAGTTCTTAAACTTTTCAGACTCATTGCAAACTTGTTTAATAATCTCTACATTTTTTGCTAATACTTCTCGGAAAGCAAGTTGAATTTGTTCAAACTGTATACCTATTTCTTCAACTGCGTTTAAGGCATTTATTGCTTGTGTGTTATTTGTGTCAGTACTGTAAATACAGTATGTATATGAGGAAAGAGAGCCTAATAGCGAAGCACAGTCATTTGCTGTGGCAAAATACTTTTCTAGCCACTTTGTTGCATCTTCTGTATTTATAAAAGAAGAGACTTCCGTAGCATGACTAGCCAGAAAAGCGATGTCCGTACTGCATTTTTGGCATGCATCTTCATAATCGCGACCATCAAGAGACGAAAAAATAGTAGTTAAATCCCATCGAGGAGGTGTTGTTGTTTTCATAGACTAACTATACTGAAAACAGATAAAAATTACAATTGTCTAAAACTGTTGTCTCTCATATTGTGCTTCAGAAATACTAAATGCATGGTCCCCAATTTTTTCAATGGTGCGAACCATATCAATATACAACAGCTCCGATTTTACATTTTCACCCGCTTCCAATCGTTTTCGAGCTATTTTTTTAAGCTTCTTTCTAAAGTCATCTATCTCATCTTCTAATTTTTTTGCATATTCCATTTCTTCAGAGGTTAAAGACTTATTTATTCGCTCCTTAACAAAATCTAATAGCGAATGCACAAGGTCGACATACGGATCAAATTTATCGAAATCTTCTTTTTTAAATTTCATTTTTTTATCTAAACTACGAACTAGCTGATACGATAAACTCTGACACTCATCTGTAATCATTTCTATTTCGCTTACAATCCGAATCATTGAAGAGAGCGTATTACTTTGCACATTAGTTGGTTGTAATGTTGAACATTTTACCAAATAATCTGACAATTCTTCTTGCATTTGATCAACATATTCTTCTCGAGCTTTTATGTATTCAAAGTCGGCCTCTGCAAAACGGTGAACTTCATCGGTAAAACCATTCTTTATGCGAGAAAACATTTTCATTGCAATAGAAATCATAAGATTAATCTGTTGCTCAACCTGCACAATATGTGTTTGCAGAGAATCTTTTGATCCAGATGTAATAAAAGGAAAAGAGTATGTTTGTAACTCTTCGGTATCGTCGATTTTTATTAAGCGCTCGGTCAGACGTGCAACATGTCTAGTAAAAGGAAGGAAGACAAGAGTATTTAAAACATTAAAAACTGTATGTAACATAGCTATATGAGAAGGCATAGCATCTGTAACTGTTCCTGGGGTAATTGAATCAACGAGTAATAAAAGAGGATGTAAAAAAATAAGGGCAACAACTGTTCCTGTAACGTTAAATAAAACGTGAACAAGGGCTGCACGGCGAGCATTAACCTTTGTACCGATTGAAGCAAGAACAGCATCAATCGTAGTACCAATATTACTTCCTAAAATCATTGTTGCTGCAAATTCCCACTGCAAAAGCCCAGAAACAGAAAGCGTTAGAATAACAGCGGTTGATGCACTAGATGAGTGTAATAAGAGCGTAAAAGCAACCCCCGCAACAACTCCTATAAAGAGGCTCAATGCCCCATTACTTTGTAGGTTGGAAACAAATGTTACATTCTCTGCAGAAAAAGAAGGTATTGCACCTCCAAGTAAATCTAATCCTAAAAACAAGAGGCCAAAACCCATAAGAGTTTCGCCAAGGTTTTCTTTTTTGATTTTTTTTACGTGTGAGAAAATATATCCAAGTCCAAAAACGGGAACTGCAAAAAGCGCAATTTTAAACTTAAAACCTAAAAGAGCTACAATCCATGCTGTAATAGTTGTACCAATGTTGGCTCCAAAAATTACCCCCACAGACTGAGAGAGCGTTATAAGTCCAGCATTTACAAAAGAAACTACCATAACAGTTGTTACGCTAGATGATTGTACAATCATTGTAATGAGCATACCTGTAAATACTGCAATAAATCGGTTTTGAGTCATTAAACCCAAAACTTTCGTCATTGTCTTACCAGCCGACTTTTGAATCCCATCGCTGAACATGTTCATACCGCTCAGCAAAAGACAGGCACTTCCGATTAATTGGAAAACTATTATTAATATATTCACCCTTAGACCTTAACAAAAAAAGAGTTTAAGTGCAAGGGTTTTTCTTTTTCTTATTTATTATAATTAAAATCAACTATTTCTAATAAGCAAACAATTTTTTGAAATCTATGATTAGATATCCTACAGTTCCTGATTCTATTTGTGATTCAGCCAAAAATGAAACATTTGTAAAGAAAATAGACTTTTGTATAAATACTGTAAAAAACAGTTTTTCTTGATTAATTCTCCAATAAACTGTATGCTAATGTATATTTATACATTTTTATGGAGGATTTTGTGAGCAAAGATACGATTAATATCTTAGTTGCCTTTATTTGTTATTTAGGAATAATGATTTTTATAGGCTTACGCTACGTTAAAAAGACTGAAACTTCTACTG
>CAYJNB010000042.1:0-13288 GCA_964371205.1 uncultured Treponemataceae bacterium | reverse complement strand
TAAATTCTAATTGTATAAAAACTGTTTTATCTGTAAAATAAAGGACTATGAGCTTGCCCTATATTCTTAGTCCTCATTTACAGAAGCTACTCAAGTCGTTACAGGATTCTAATGTAGAAGCCTACGCAGCCTTAGCAAAGCAATTTATTCCTAGCGAAAATGAGAATAACTGTACCACCGAGGAGCTTGCCGATCCACTTGGGGCAGAGCAACACGCAGTAAGCAAACGACTCATTCATCAATATAAAAATCGATGCCTACTTTTAGTAACAGACAAATGCCTTTCGTACTGTCGTTATTGTTTTAGACGTAACTTTATAGAGCAAGCGAATACCTCTTTTATTTCTCAAGTTGAACTGGATCAAGTATGCACCTATATAAGAAATCATCCCGAAATTGATGAGGTTCTTATTTCCGGTGGAGATATAATGACAGGAAGCGACGTGCAAATAATCAATCTATTGGAATCTCTGCGCTCTGTCCGCTCAAGCCTTCTACTGCGTCTTTGTACTCGAGCAAATGTATTTGCCCCAAAGCGTTTTACCCCACAACTTATCGCGAAATTTAAGCAATTACGCCCCCTGTGGCTCATCCCACACATAAATCATCCGGCAGAGCTAAGTCTTGAAACAACAGAAAGCTTTTGCAATTTTATAGACTCAGGGATTCCTATACAATCGCAAACAGTTCTCTTACGAGGGGTAAATGATTCGCCAAAAATTTTAGCTACACTTTTTAATCAACTGGTTAAACTTGGTGTAAAACCTGGGTATATTTTTCAAGCAGATTTAGCCAAAGGGACTTCGCATTTTCGCGTTCCTGTTCAAGAAGGCTTGCGTATCTACGACGATTTACGCGAGCTTGTTTCTGGGTTATCGCTACCCATCTATGCTGTTGACTTACCTGGCGGGGGTGGAAAATTTAATATGCTTCAAATGGATCCTAGTATACTACGCCAAAAGTCAAAATCTGCCGATACTGTATACGAGGTAGAAAAAAACGGAAGTACATGGTATTATCCGAAACAATAAGTTATGAGAAGACAACAAAAAGTACATTACTCTAAAAGAAAAGCTGCGGTATTTATTTCAGTAGTCTGCGCAGTAGGAATTATGGCCTTAGCTGTAAGTATTTCGCTTACTAGCCCCGTACAAAACACAGAAATAGTGCAAACTACACAAGCAGAAAAACCAGTGGAGAAAAAACCGCTCCCTCCAGAGACTGTAAAACCTGTAGAAAAAGAATCGGTAGATATAAAGCCTACGGAGCAACGCACTGAAATAACTCAAAAACCAGATATAGAAAAAAAACCACCTTTAAAGCCAGATCAAAGTCCTCAACAAATTCCCGATACTCCCAGTGTAGACAAAGAAAAACCTTTGCAACCAGCTCACAAGGGAACGCTCATCTTTGTACTAGATGATGCTGGTAATAACTTGAATGAAGTTGATCCTTTTTTAGACTTGCCCTTTGACCTTACGCTAGCCGTTTTGCCCGGTCTCGTCCACTCGGCCGCAGTAGCAGAAAAAATTAGACAGTCCGGAAAGGAAGTAATTTTACATAATCCAATGCAAGCTAAAAACCTGCAGATTTATCCTGGCCCAAATTCAATACAACCAGATATGAGCGCAGAAGCAACTCGAGCTGTAACACTTGCTAATTTATACGAGGTAGGACCAGTTGTCGGAATGAATAACCACGAGGGTTCTCTTATTACTGAATCCGAATTGCATATGAGTGAAATACTTGATATTTGCAAAGAAGAAGGAATTTATTTTTTGGATTCTAGAACAACTGCAAACACCGTAACGCCTAAGCTCGCTGCGGAAAAAAACATAAAAATATGGCAACGATCCATTTTTATAGACAATACACAAGTACGCGCCGATATGGAACAAGCTATAGCAAAGGGTGTTGAACTAGCAAAAAAGAATGGTTCAACTATTCTTATAGGACACGTTTGGTCACCTGAATTACCACAAATTTTAGCAGAACAATATGCAAAATTAACTAAAGAGGGCTTTACGTTTTCCACGATTTCTCGTACCTTTAATGAATAAAGAGGCAAATAAATGAAAGTATTAGGCATTGAATCATCTTGCGATGAAACAGCTGCAGCTATTGTAGAAGACGGAAAAATAATCTTAAGCAATGCAGTTGCAACCCAAATCCCTTTTCATGAGGTGTACAATGGTGTTGTTCCCGAAATTGCAAGCCGAAAACATGCAGAATGGATATTACCAGTTGTAAAATCTGCTCTTAAAGAAGCAAACCTAACTATTGCAGATATTGATGCAGTTGCTTCTACAAATTGTCCTGGTTTAACAGGGTCTCTATTGGTTGGACTTTCGTTTGCTAAAACACTTGCATGGTCACGCGGTATACCTTTTGTTGCGGTAAACCACATGCTCGGCCACCTATATGCAGCGCACTTAAACGAAGATATTGCATATCCCTATCTTGGGCTTCTTGTTTCTGGAGGACACAGCATTATTTGCAAGGTAAGCAACTACGACGACATAGAAGTTATGGGAACGACTATCGACGATGCTGTTGGAGAAGCATTTGATAAAACGGCAAAATTTTATGGTCTTGGTTATCCCGGTGGTGTAATTATCGATAGACTTGCAAAAAATGGAGATCCAAAAGCAGCCCGATTTCCAATGCCTCAACTCAAAGGAGCAGACTCCCGCTACGATGTTTCCTATTCAGGGCTCAAAACAGCGGTAATAAATCAAATAGATCAATTCTGGAACGAAGGCTACGAAAGAACGCCCGAAAACATAGCAGCAGCTTTTCAAGAAACAGCGGTTAAAATACTCTTATCAAGACTTTTTAAAGCCGTAGAAGATACAGGACTTACCACCATTGTTGCAGGCGGTGGAGTTGCAGCAAATTCTCGCCTTAGAGAAATACTTGCTGAACGAAAAGATTTACGTTGTATTTTTCCACCACTTAAGATGTGTACCGATAATGGCGCAATGATTGCTGGACTTGGATATCATTACCTTAAAGATGGTATTACGAGCCCTTGGAACACTGCAGCAACAGCACGCATCCCTAGTTTTAAAAGAGGAATTGGTAGACGAGAACGAGTGTAGACTAGGCTTGCCTTCAGTTATGCCTAGTTGATTGCTCTGTTTACTATATTTTCTGCTTGTGCTATATTTTTTATATGAAACCTCTAAAAAAACGTTTAATTCAAGTGTTTATGGTGTTGTTAGTTGTTGGAAGCTTTTTAGCTTATACCTATTTTGAGCTGAGCCTTTTTCGGCCCACAGAGAGTGTAGAGCAAGCAGTTATTCCAGTAAAAACAATGTATCCAAAAACGGGCAATGCAAAGAAAGAATTAAAATTAACAGGCTTTATTAGAAAGGATAGTCCTACAAGTGCCGAATTCAGAATTGCTCTAATGGTTCCAGAACAATATATTAACCTATTCCAAGAAGATTTAATGTTTGATCAGAATACTATATATGCAGAAATTCCAAATAGAGAAATAAGTGATTCAGACGAAGATACCAAAATTCCTCTACAGCTACGTTCTGTAGCCCCATTTATTTCTCCCGAAACACGAACATTCACTATCGACTGTAGCTTTGAAAACGAAGAAGCTGTTTTTCCTGGCATGTTCGCACGTGTTTTTATTACAACGGAGCAAAGAGAAAATACTCTTACTTTGCCTTACAGTACCTTAACTGCTGGAAATACACTTTGGTATGTACAATCAAATAAAGCTCAAAAACTTAGTTTTACCCCTAGTTTTGCTGGCGACAATTTTTTTGTTGTACCAGAAGAGTATGCCTCATTTCAATTTATTTACGAAGGCCAGCATTTTCTTAAACAAGACGATGTTGTACAAGTCTTAAAATAGAAAGGGAATAATTAATGAATAGTACCCAGTTTTCTATAAAACATCCTGTTATTATTATCATCTTACTAGTCGCATTAACCTTATTTGGACTGGTGGGTACCACAACAATGAACCAAGAGTTTTTTGCCCAAGTTTCTGTACCAGAACTTATAGTTATAACCGTGTACCCTGGGGCTGGAGCAGAAGATGTAGAAAGAGAGGTTTCTTCTGTTATAGAGGATTCTATAGCTTCTATTTCTGGAATAAGTGACATTAAGTCTGCATCATACGATTCATTTTCTATGCTCAATATTCAGTTTAACTACAATGAAGATATTGCAAAAAAAATTACCGATGTACGCGAAAGAATTACTGATGCTCAAAACGACTTACCCAACGGAACAGAGATACCACAAATTTTAGAGTCTTCATCTTCAGCACTACCAATCTTTACTTTTTCTATTGAAAGCGAATTAGACCCTCTCAGCTTAGACGAATACATAGAAAAAACACTTATACCGCAGCTTTCGCGAATCGAAGGAGTAGCACTAAACTCTCGTATGGGCAATTCCCAGCAGCATGTTTCTGTAACTGTTCGCCACGAAGATTTGGCTACGCTGGGAATCGACTTACTCACTGTTTATGGCATACTACAAGCAAACAATAGCTCTATTCCCGTAGGGCAAGTTCGTTTTCAAGAAGAAATCCTAACTGTTAGAATGGATGGGCAATACCACAATCTAGATGATATTAAAAACATTGTTGTTAGTCAAAAAAACAATTCACCTATTCATTTATATGATATTGCTGATGTTACCTACACACAGCAACGAGGAAACTTTTATGTAACAAAAGCAGATTCTCAAATCCAGATAATTAATGTCTTAAAGCAAGAGGGCTCTGATACTATAAAAGTTGCCTCAGATATAAAAAAAGAGTTAAAGTACTTAGAAAAAGAATCTAATAACCTTGTTTCTTTTACTGTCATAAACGATGATAGTTATAATATTAGCCTTGCAATAAACTCATTACGTAACTCTGCCTTACTTGGCGGAGTTTTAGCAGTGTTTGTAATTTTTTTGTTTTTACATAATATACGTTCTACTGTAATCATTGCTGTCTCCTTACCCTGCTCTGTGTTGTTTGCCTTTTGTTTTATGGCTATAAAAGGGCAAGGAATAAATCTGATGACCCTGTCTGGGCTCACCGTAGCTGTAGGTATGATTGTTGATAATTCAATTGTTGTTCTAGAAAATATTTATCGTCATTATGTGCAAACACAGGATGCAAAAAAAGCGGCTCTCATTGGAACAAAAGAAGTCTCGCCTTCAATTATTGCATCAACAACTACAACTTTAGTAGTTTTTATTCCGCTTCTTTTTTTAGATGGATTAACGGGAATCGTTTTGGCAGACATTGCATATACGATAATTTGGGCAGTAGGAAGCTCCCTCATTGCTGCACTCATTGTAGTCCCTTTTTTAAGCGCATATGTTTTACGCCCGGTCCCTCTATCAAAATATGCAATTAAATCGGTACTAATTTTACATTTAGATACAAATTATAAAAAAATTGAAAAACTCTATACAACCATATTAAAGAAATCGTTAGCAAATAGAAAGTTTGTAGTATTCTTTGCAATTTTACTTTTAGTTATAAGTGTGCTTTCTGCTGGCATGCTTGGATTTGAGTTTTTAGCAGAATCGGATATGAACGAAATACAAATAAAAGCAACTTTTCCTGCTACATACAACCTTGAGCAAACTCGAGATGCCATGAAAGAGCTCGATTTGTTTGTGCGCTCAATTGTTCCCGAAATAGAAACAACTGCATTTACCTCTGGTGCTTTTGATATTTTTGCATACCTACAACAGCCAAATAAAGGATTTGCACGTATTAAACTCTTACCCACTGCGCAACGTAATCGCTCTGTATTTGAAATAGTTACACAACTACGCTCAGAGATACCAGAGCAATTTATTGGTATAGATGCATCCATTGAAAACGGGGGGTTAACACAGCTTTTAAATGTGGCAACTGGAGGAGGCGGTTTAGTTATAGAAGTTTCTGGAAGTTCTATCCAAGACCTGTACCATACCGCACAAGAGTTTACTAAGGTTATAGAGAAAGACGTTGCAGTAGACAAGGTTACTATAGATACAAACTTTGATCGTCGAGAGCTTTTAGCCACTATCCAAAAAGACATTGCAAATACTTTAGGCATTCAAACACAAAGTGTTACAGCTATTAACCGCATATTGTTTTCTGGCTTAGAGGCAGGCTTTTTACGCACAGGAGGAAATTCCTATCCTATAGTTATAAAGAGCGACATAACAAACGCTCCTGTAACTGAAAGTGTATTTAATAACATATTTATTTCAAATGCTATGGGTTCTCAGCTACCATTAAGCACAATACTAGAGGTAAGTACTAAAAATACTGTTAATCAAATAATAAAAAAGAACAAGGTTCCAACTATAACTATTCAATCTCAACTTAATACTCCAGACTTGCGTAGTATTCAGACACGCATTTTGCCTCTTCTAGAAAAAATCGAACTGAGCCCTGGAGTTTCGTGGCAGGTTGGAGGTTCTGCTGCCTTTATGCAAGATAGTTTTATCTCGCTTGCACTCCTTATGTGTATCTCTATTTTTCTGGTATATATGGTTATGGTCATCCAATTTGAAAAATTTATACAGCCACTCATAGTAATGGTTTCTATTCCCTTTGCATTTATTGGAACAGTTTTCTCACTTACTGTATTTAATACAAGTCTTTCTATCCTTTCTATGCTTGGCATAATTACACTAGTTGGAACCGTCGTAAACACAGCAATTATCCTTATAGATTATATAAACCTTATGCGAACAGACTATCATATGGATTTGTATGAGGCCATAATTACTGGATGTAAAAATAGATTACGCCCTGTTCTTATGAGTGTTTTAACAACAGCCATAGGTTTAATACCAATGATTTTTGCAATCGGAGAAGGCTCAGATCTTAGTGCACCTCTAGCGCGCGCTATTTTTGGAGGATTATTATCATCAACGTTTGTAACATTAATATTAGTTCCTGTTCTTTACGATTCACTTGAGCAAAGAAATAGTAAATAGTCTACTTCTCCACAGAACTTTTCTTTTCAGAATTGACAATTTATCTATGTAATCGTATTATATTAACATGTGTTGGAAATGTAATAACCCACTTTTATTTTCGATTCCTATTTCTCGATCAGAAACATGTAGCTCCTGTGGTTACGATGTTCGTAGCTGTAAAAACTGTTCTTTTTATAACCTTGGTTCTCATTATGACTGCCACGAAACAATAGATGAACAAGTTTTGGATAAAGAGAGAGCTAACTTTTGTGATTATTTTAAACTTTCTATACAAGAATCATCTAAGTTAGAAATACCACCTGCAGACTCTAAGGCTCAGTTTAACAGCCTATTTGGAGACTGATGTGAGCAGAACTCAGTTTGCATTTTATGACTCGGGAACAGGTGGGCTTCCGTATATGATGCATTTAAAAAAACAAAATCCAGACGCACATTGTCTCTATTTTGGAGATACATTACATTTTCCCTATGGTACAAAAACTTCCGAAGAAGTCATTGATTGCGCAATTGAAACAGTTGAACTCATACTAAAAACATGTGAGCCTAGTGTGATAGTGCTTGCTTGTAACACTATTTCTATTACTGCCTTAGATGCACTTCGTTCTCGATTTAAAGTTCCCTTTATTGGGACAGTCCCTGCAATAAAACCTGCTGCACAAATAAGTAAAAACCGTCGCATCGGATTACTTGCTACAGAAAAGACTGTTTGCAGTGATTACACTCAAAATTTAATTACGAGTTTTGCATCTGATTGTACAATAATCTCTAGAGGCGATTCTCAATTAATTAGTTATATTGAAAACAACTTATTCAGTGCTACTCATTCTGAGAGATTAAATGCATGTAAACCTGCAGTAGATTTTTTTCTTTCTCAAAATGTGGATACCATTATTTTAGGGTGCACTCATTTTCTTCATTGTAAGAAAGAGTTTATTGAATTATGCGGAAATGATATACATATTGTTGACTCGCAAGACGGCGTTGTCCGCCAAGCTTTAAAAGTAGATGCAAGCTTTTCCGAAAAAGAAAAATTAATTCAACAAAAAAAATTACTTTGCACACTACCTGACCAAGGGTTATTTTTAACTGCAGGGCCTGAATACTCTTATACTGAAAAATATAAAAAACTTTGTTCATATCTCAATATTCCTTTTTTAGGATTAGTTAAGGCATGAAGATAAAAGAAAAAATAAAACTTGCATTATTTCTAATTACCACATACAATTATAAAGATTACTACAATTAAGGGAATATAGAATATAAATGAAAAATAATACATTTGTTGTAGCTGGACACGCAGCATTAGATATGACTCCAGCATTTGATTCAGATAGTAATACAACTGCATCCTTGCAAGACATAATTCAACCAGGGAAATTGATTGATGTTGGAAATTTGGCATTCACAGCGGGAGGTTGTGTATCGAACACTGGTATTGCGTTGCGCAGATTCGGAGCAGATGTTACTCTTATGTGCAAAGTGGGAAAAGACCAGTTTGCTAAAATAATTCAAGAAACGTACCAATCTTACGACTGTAAAACATCCCTCATTCATGATGAATCAGAGATGACATCGTATACTATAATCATTGCGCCTCCTGGCAGCGACCGTTTTTTTCTTCATAATAGTGGAACAAACAATAGTTTAAAAGCAAAGGACTTAGATTTTGATATAATTTCTAAGGCAGGTTTTTTTCATTTTGGATACCCAACTGTTATGAGAGAATTTTTTATAAATGAAGGAAAAGAGCTTGTTACCTTGTTTAAAAAAGTAAAATCTATGGGAATAATTACTAGTATGGATGTTGCGGGTATTGACCCTCAAGGAAAACAAGCCAAATTGGATTGGCACACTATTCTTACTAATACACTTCCTTATGTTGATTTTTTTACTCCTAGTTTCGAAGAGCTTTGCTTTATGCTCGACAAAGAGCGTTATTTTACCCTTAAGAAAAAAGCTCAAGGGGAAGATATTTGCAAATTCCTTTCTTTAAAGAATGACGTTGAACCACTAGCCAAAAAGGCTCTTTCTTTAGGTTGTAGAGCTGTTTTGCTTAAGTGTGGTGCTGCAGGAATGTACTTGACCACAGCAGATACCGAAGCTATGAATAGTGTTTTTACAGGAGAACAAGCAAAAAACTGGGCTTCTGTTTCTTTATTTGAAGAAAGCTTTTTACCAGATGTTTTTTTATCAGGTACAGGAGCTGGAGATACATCTATTGCATCATTTTTATTTAACGTGTCTCAAGATAAGACACCAAAAGAATGCTTATCGTTAGCCGTAGCAACAGGAACAGTTTGTTTAGGCTCTTACGATGCATTCTCTGCTTTACAGGATATGGATGTTTTAGAAAAGAAAATTGCAAATGGGTGGGAAAAAGAACACCATATATTACCCTAGCATTATATAAAGGAGAAACTATGTTAGTTAGTTTACAAACAATCTTAGGATTAGCAGATGCAACAAATACAGCAGTTGCAGCTTTTAATGTAACTTCAATGGATTCTGTACGAACCATAATTGATGCAGCAGAGGAATTAAACAAACCTGTTATAATTCAATTTGCAGCTTTTGCACACGAAGTGTATATTCCATTTACCAAAATTGGACCAGTTATGATTGCATTAGCAGATGCAGCTTCAGTACCAGTATGTGTACATCTTGACCATGGTGCAAATTTAACCGAAGTTAAAACAGCCTTAGATATGGGCTTTACTGGTGTTATGATCGACGGGTCAGCCCTACCATATGAACAAAATGTAGCAATAACTCGGGCTGCTGTAGAGATTGCAATGGGATATGGCGCATCAGTGGAAGCTGAAATCGGTCATATGGGAAGCGAAGGTGACTCGGTAGAAGTTTCTGAAGATGATTACACAAAACCAGACATGGCAGCTCAGTTTGTAACGGATACTAATATTGATGCACTGGCTTGCTCGTTCGGTACAGTTCATGGATTGTACAAAGCTACCCCAAAACTAGATATTCCTCGTATTAAAGATATTTACAATGCAGTAAATCTTCCTCTCGTTATGCACGGAGGCTCAGGAATTAGTGACGCAGATTTTAAGAAATGTATTCACAATGGTATTAGAAAAATAAATTTTTATACCTATGCTGTTAAATATGCTGGAGAAGCAGTAATTGAAAGCCTAAAAAATGCTAACGGTACAGCATACAGCCACGATATAGTAATGACAATACGTGAATCAATGTTAAAAACATATAAAGATACAATTAACGTATTTTCTAATCCATAATTATTTTTAACCATAATTAAATGTGCAAAATCAATTGTTTTTTCTTATCAATAGCCGATAATATAGCATGAAGATTTTGCACATTTTTTTATTATTTTTATGTTCTTTTCTCTACTCACAATCAATCGAAGATATTAGGAAGAATGTTATAGAGCAAGAAACAACAACCGATGCTCTTTTGTATCTAGAAAATCAAATAGATAACAAGAACATTCCTTCTGCAGAAAAACTCGAACTGTTCAAATTAAAGGGTTTTATAGAAGAGCAAAATAATGACTATACATCTGCACAAGCTACTTATTTACAAGCGGCTTCACTTGCACAAACAAGCCAAAAATCTGAACTTCAACTCTTAGCTGCATATTGTGCACTAAATACAGGCGATGTAGAGAATGCCTCTGTATTAATCAACTCATCGCTGCTTACAGCTCATTCTCAAGAAGTACTTATTAAAGCCCGCTTGTATGCAATTTGGGCCGATTTAATAAAGGATACAGAAGGCAGTAGATTTACCGAAAATGTTAATACACTGCAGTTTTTATCTCAAAATTCATACTCTCAAAAAGAAAGACCTGCTATTCTTTTTACACTATGGTGGGTAACAAGTGATGTAAAATTTGCACAGGAACTAGAAAGAACCTTTCCCAAATCTCCCGAAACAGCAATAGTTAGAGGTTCATCACAAGCACTTCCAGCTCCCTTTGTTTATTTTATACCAAGAATTGCAGCAGTAAGGGCATCATCTTCTTTTTGATTTCGATGTACCACTATTGGCTCTAGGCCAAGGAAATATAGCTCATTTGAAGACAACGTTACAGCAGATAGCTCTAATGTCTCACGGACAGTTCCATTTCTCGGAGAATCTTGGCTTATGTTTATACTATAATTTCCGTTAAAAAAATTGCTCC
Source organism: uncultured Treponemataceae bacterium (assembly GCA_964371205.1). Classification (GTDB taxonomy): domain Bacteria; phylum Spirochaetota; class Spirochaetia; order Treponematales; family Treponemataceae; genus CAYJNB01. The sequence goes on along the minus strand of CAYJNB010000042.1, from coordinate 2,148 downwards.
CCGAAGCTGATCTAAATTGGAGGACTTTTCCTGTATTCAGTTCAGTAAAAGAAACAGTTCCACTATCTAATTCTTCATTTGCTTTATTTACCGTATAACGATTATCTTGCATAGTTATAGTTGTGTCATCGTCATAAACCCACAACACACCATTATTTGTTTCTAAGTAGTCCATACTAGCAGCTGGAAGCTTCTTTGTTGAATTTCCTAACACAACATCAACATCTTCGCCTACTTTTTGGTAATTTCCATCCCAAATATTATCTTCTTGAATAATAATAGCAACATCTTCATTCACTTTTAATCTAATTTCGTCGCTTGAAACAAGAGCAATATCTATGCGTCTAGTAAAATTATTTACTTCAGTATTTTTTCCAACAATATACATTCCGCTTCGTCTGAGCATACTTGTACCCCAGAGAAATACTTCTTGAATATCATTATACAAAAAAACAATCTCTTCATTTTCTACATCAAAAAAAACGTATTGAATCCCCTGCCCATCAGTATGTGGTTTATACCATAAGCCATTTAAAAATTTCTTAAATGTCTCGGGAGTTCCATCTTGAATTCTAGAACGTTCTTCTGCCTCTAATATTTTTCCACTAATTTTACTTTCAGATACTTTTACATATTTTTGAGCTTCTGCACTCCAATTATATTGAGTCTGAATTTGATTAAGTGTTTCATTGTCCGCACTAGAATCTGTACTATACACCCAAATTGGAAAACTATCTCCATGAACTTGAGAATAGTAATACGAATCAAAACGCTGCAGTGTCTGTATAAATATTGTCCCATCTGAAGTGAATTCTGCTATTGGTGTAAACCAAAAAGTCCCCGCGCTACTGGCAGGTAAATATGCTTTAAATACCGTTTCAGAATTTTCATTAATACCTGTGTATGTTACAGAGTTAATATGTTCACCTGTAATATCAAGAATCGAAAAAGAAAAAGAATTTGCCTGAGATACCTCTGTTTGAATTTCAGCGGAGCGCTCGTATGTAGATGTAGCTGAATTGTATAGACCAGCTAGCAAAACAAGATTCATTGTACCTGAGCGCCGTAGTAAAACCATCTGATCTTCATATCCATCACTATTAATATCTGAATATTCAACACTTAAAACAGTCTCATTCGACATAATTGGAATAAAAACAGAAGGTTGAACCTCAATAGCAGGAATCTGAACAGCATCACTAACGTTTGTTGATTCATTATTTACGATAGGTAATACAACTTGTGGACGAGAAGATGTATTATCTGATTTACCAAAAAAAACATTTATTCCTAAAAAAACTAATAAGCCAAATATACATACACTAAATAGTATAATAGTTAATTTCTTCATTTATGCAGTATACACTTTTTAGCCGAAGTAGTATAGTATTATATGTTAAGGAGTTACAAATGACTAAACTAGAACTATACGGAATTATGGATGTAAATTGTTATATCATCGAACATGATGGTGAATGTTATATCGTAGATCCTGGTTTTCAGCCCGATGTTATACAAAAATATGTAAAAGAAAATAATTTAAAACCTCTGGGAATTCTATTAACTCACGGGCATTTTGACCATATTGGTGCAGTTAATTGTTTTGATGTTCCAGTATATATTCACAAAGACGAAGTTCCTCTTTTTATGAATGCAGAAAAAAATGGTGCAAGTACATACGACAGCGATAGCGAATTCGATAAAGCAGCCTTAAAGCTAAAACATATAGCAGATAAAGATAGTATTCCACTCGGGAATAAGCACATAACTGTTTTTCACACCCCAGGTCATACTAGTGGTGGAGTATGTTATCTCTTCGATAATGACCTTTTTTCTGGGGATACTCTATTTTATCTTGCTGTAGGCCGATATGACTTTCCTACTGGCAACAAAGATGCTTTATTAAAATCCGTCCGCGTACTTATAGATACATTACCGCCAGAAACTGCTGTTCATCCTGGACACGACCGAAGTACAACAATTGGATTCGAAAAAGAAAACAATCCCTTTTTACACTAAATAAGCATTCAAACTGTAACAATAAACATAAAAAAACTACAGAAGGAGTTACAATGAAAAAACTAACCATTTTATGGACATCAGACAATCTAGACACCGCACACAATATGGTGTTTATGTATGCAACAA
>CAYJNB010000041.1:0-13363 GCA_964371205.1 uncultured Treponemataceae bacterium | reverse complement strand
GCAAAACAGCTCATAATTTCGAACTGCCCCGGCCGGAACCACCTATCTCATCAAACATATGATGACGGTTTGCTTCCAAGAGCCTTCTAAAAACCACAAAAAGATGCATACCAATTATGTCAACGACAATAATTATCTAGTTGCGGCGGCGAAACCTAACTGTTTACAGCCTTTACGGAAGTCGCCTAAAACTCAAGACTTATTTATATATTATTTTTGAAAAAGATTCAAGAGGTTTTTAAAACAAAGTACTTTTTGTTTAGTTTTTTTCTTGCCTAACTGTGAATAAGAGATTCTTGCAAAGCTAATCGAATTGTTTCAATATTTACTGTTTTATCTTCATTATACAAGGGCCTATCTCCTATGTCGAGCATAAAGGCACGTCGTCCTACATGTTCGACATAGTGTGCATCAGAAGATGTTATTAATGGATAGCTTAATGCAGCCTCATTCAAAGCAGGGTTAGGAGAATCTGCCTGGGGTAAGCGCACAACTTCTAGCGCATCCCACTCTCCATCTGGGATAAAACCAAGCTGACTCGTAAGCGAAAAAGCTGCACGATCAACATGAGCTGGAATAACAAGCCCTTCGAGCTCATGAACGCGCCTTGCAAGATCATCAATTCCAATCTCTGCTGACATTATGAGGTAATAGTCAACTTCGTCAATAATGTTTTCTTCTTCGTCTACTACTATTTGATCACCCATCTTTTCTGGATTATTGGGAATATGAGGTATTAATGCAGAAAGTTCTTTGTTAAACAAAAGAGCTGTATCTATAGAAGAAAAAAGACACACTACGTGAATTTCTTCCATTGTCTGCACCTCTAGTCCGAACAAGGGTGCTATGCCGCGCTGTTTGCAGAGGGCTGCAAAAGCAGGACAATTAAGCGCAGTATTGTGATCAGTTAATGCTGCTATTTGTATTCCTTTTTGTGCAAGTATTTCTACTATTGCAGAAGGAGACATCGAAAGATCTCCACAAGGGGATAAACAAGAATGCATGTGAAAGTCAGCTTTTAGAAGCATCCCAACAACCTATGTATTTAGGAGCGCAAAGAGCTTGCCAGAAATAGTGAACTGGTTTTCTTTTGAAACAAAGATAGCAATCCCCTCGTCTCTTGCAGCCTCAATCATATCTTCTAAAATAGGCCTGTCATTACAAATTATTAAAGCTGGGCTATCTTTAAGCGTAGCAACAGCAATAGTATTCTTGTGAGCTTGGATAGTAATGAGAACACACTCATCGGGAGCATGCCCCATAACATCGCTTAATAAATCGGAAGTATAGGCAGCAGTAATTTCGCAGTCGGTATATTCTGCTTGTACGCAAGTCATAGAAAGAGAAGTAGCTAATTCGCTTATTTTCATTATTAGACTCCTAAAATTGGGCTTTATTCTGATTTGTTTAAATAGAAGATTGCATGCACAGTTGAACCTTCGCCGACTTTAGACGAAATATCAAAATCATCCGAAACACGCTTGGTATTTGGCAATCCCATACCGGCTCCAAAACCAAGTGAGCGAACACGTTCTGTAGCAGTAGAAAAACCTTCTGTGAGCGCTTTTTCGAGATCAGGAATACCGGGACCTATGTCTTGCGCTTCAATTACAAGCTTGTCGGGGTAGATAAAATAGCGCATAACACCGCCATCAGAATGCACTACTTGATTTATTTCTAATTCGTAACTAGCAATTCCAATTCGGCGCACCAAAGCAGGATCTATCCCTTTTCCTTTGAGCGTTTTTTTAAGTGTGGTTGATGCTTCGCCTGCAATCTCAAAATTAAAGGGTTCTGTTTTAAATTCAAGCATTTGTTCTTCGGGTGCAACAAATTCAACTGGCTCGCTTGGATAGATTTGTTCATTTTCGAGACGTTCAACCTCTTTGTTTATTGCTACAAGAAGTGTCGAGATTACATCGGTGCTACTAACAATACCAACAAGTTCATTCTCTTTATTTAAAACTGGAAATCGACCATACTTATATTTATTAAAATACGCAATACAAAACGAAAGAGGCATTGTTTCTTGCATTACAATAACACGACGCGTCATATGTTTTTCGACTTTTTCGTCAATCCAACCACCGTCAAACGCATTAACAATATCATCCATAGAAACTACACCTAAGAGATTTTTACCATCTACAATCGGCACACCAGTAATACGACTACGTTTAAGTAAAAGTTGTATTTCTCGCATTGTATTTTGAGGAGAGGCGGTAAAAATATCCGCAGTCATTACATCTTTTACTTTGAGTTTAAATAATAACTCAATTACCGCTTCTGGCGACGAATCGGTGTTTATAGGTATTGTTAACATACTAGTAGTATAAACAAGGTTTCTCGAAAAGTACAGTGATTATATGGAAATTCTTTGTTTTATAGTTTTTCTTTTTTAGTTCTATGCTTGATACTGTTTGTACATTTTTCTAAATCTTACAGGGCTTGTATTAAATTTCTTTTTAAAAACATGATAAAAATGGCTTAAATTATCAAAGCCTGCATCATATGCTATATCTATAATTTTTGTGTCAGAGTATGTTAGGTTATTCGCAGCATAGTTTAACTTTAAGTTATTAATGTATTCGGTCGGGGTACACTGTAAGTAAGACTGAAACATTCGGCATAGATGTTCATGAGTACATCTTGAAAATTCGAGAAGTTTATCAATTCCTTCTGTAAAATTCTCAGGCTTTTCCATATTACGTAGAACTAAAGAAAACCATCGCGGTATAGATTCATTTTTTTTGTTATACATTTTATCGTACATGCCAAACGAGTAAAAATAATGCGTAAAGAGCTCCATAACTATTACTCGAACCTTTGTTCTTAACATCTCTGGATTATTGTAATCAACAGTTTTAAGTTCTTCTAATCTATACCGACACAACTTTCTTTCATTTTCATCTAAAACAACAAGAGGCAATTCATCCAAAAGTAATAGTTCGTTTGTTGGAAATCCATCTCCTAAATATTTAAAAATAGAATGAGCAATATCCGTTGAAAAAGCCACATTGATATGCAATCCTTTTTCTATGTATTTACGAGAATGAACTTCGTTTGGTCGTACAAGAATAAGAGAACCTGCTTCTACCTGATATGTTTTGTCATTAACTTCGTATATTTGCTTTCCTTCTATAAGAAGAAATATTTCGAAGAAGTCATGTGAATGCGGAAACTTTGTCTTTCCAAAAGAAGATAAAATTGCATAATGCATTTCTGTTTGAGGATCAATTATGTCTTTTTCGGATTGTCTGTATAGCAAAAAAACCTCTCTTTTTGTATTATATCAAATTAGCACAATAAATCAATCAATTTAACGGAAGAAATATCAGAAAAACAGAGTATTATAAGATTAATTAACAAAGAGGTCATGATGAAATTAGGAATTGGTTTATACAGATACATGCTCAATAAAGAGCATTTTCAATTTGCTCAACAATGCGGATGCACTCACTTAATTGTTCACTTAGCAGACTATTACTCTGGGACACAAAATATTGTTGGAGCTACTGATGATAAAAAAAATTATGGTGTATCAAATGCAAAGGATGAGATTTGGTCATATGATAGTTTAATGTGCCTAAAAAAGGAAGCTGCTGCATATGGGCTAGAAATATATGGAATTGAAAATTTTGCACCTGCTGATTGGTATGACGTATTATTAGACGGACCAAAAAAAACAGAGCAAATAGAACATTTAAAAGAGATTATTCGCAATGCAGGAAAAGCAGGTATTACATCTTTTGGATATAATTTTAGCTTAGCTGGAGTATGGGGGCATAAACGTAAACAAGTTGCACGAGGTGGAGCAGAAAGCGCCTGTTTTGACGCAAGCGAAATAGACATAAATGCACCTATTCCAAATGGGCAAATATGGAATATGACTTACAATGCAGATGCAGAAGAAGGCTTTGTTAGTTCAATTACAGAAGAAGAAATATGGAAACGCCTTGAATGGTTCTTAAAAGAAATCCTCCCAGTGGCAGAAGAAGCTGGAGTTGAAATGGCTCTGCACCCTGATGATCCTCCTATGCCTCGACTACGTGACACTCCTCGTCTTGTATACAAGAGTGATTATTATCAAAAACTCATTGATTTAGTTCCTAGCCCAGCAAATAAAATTGAATTTTGTATGGGTAGCATACAAGAAATGCAAGAAAGCGACATATATGAAGCGATTGAACAATTTGGAAGCCAAGATAAAATTAGTTACGTTCACTTTAGAAATGTAAAAGGAAAGGTTCCGAAATACGATGAAGTTTTTATTGACGAAGGCGATATTGACATGATAAAAGCTTTGCGTCTATTAAAAAAGCAAAACTTTGACGGAGTTTTGGTTCCAGATCACACCCCTTACATGACTTGTGATGCTCCATGGCACGCAGGAATGGCATATGCTCTTGGCTTTATGAGAGCTACATTAAAAATCATAAACGAGGAAGGAAAATAACATGAAAACATGGAAAACTGATGAAGAACTTTTTGAGCTTTATAAAAATGAGCTTTACACCCCAGTTGTTGGAGATATTTTAGATGTAATGGGTTACTGTCACCAGTTCTTACCCCAAGCAGTACAACCTATTCGCGAAGATTTTAAAGTGTGTGGTTGGGCTATGCCTGTACTGATGATTGATGTGTACGGGCCACAAAAAAAACCTTTTGGTTTGTTAACAGAGGCTCTTGACGATTTGAAAAAGAATGAAGTATATGTTGCAAGTGGTGGAGATATGCGTTGTGCTTACTGGGGAGAGCTCTTAACTGCAACATCTCGAACACGTGGTGCTGTTGGTGCTGTAATTAACGGTTGGCACCGCGATACCCCGCAAGTACTGGAACAAAACTGGCCTGTTTTTAGCCGCGGTCGTTATGCGCAAGACTCTTCTGTACGCACACAGGTTGCAGACTTTAGATGCCCTATCGAAATTGAAAAGGTAAAAGTGAATCCAGGAGACTTAATTTATGGGGATATGGATGGAGTCCTTGTTATTCCGCGCGATTGTGTAGAAGAAGTTACTGAAAAAGCATTGGAAAAAGTTCGCGGCGAGAAAGTTGTTCGCCAAGCAATAGAAGGCGGAATGACAGCAACAGCAGCTTTTGCAAAATTTGGTATTTTATAAGGATATAACATGAATGAACTAATAAAAAATGCATTTAGCTTACAAGGTCAAAATGCCCTCATTACAGGAGGCGCTAGTGGATTAGGACTTGCAATGGCTCAATGTTTAGCAAGCGCTGGGGCAAAAGCGATAATTGTTGGAACAAGAGGCGAAGAAGAACTTGCTGCTGCATGCAAAGAAATTGATGGAGAATCTGCATATTATCAATTCGATATTTCTAAAACAGATGAGACTCCCGCTTTTATAGAAAAGGTAACCAAAGAACACGGCCATATAGATATTTTGATTAATAATGCTGGAGTTCACTGTAAAAAACCGTGTGAGCAAATTAGTATTGCAGAGTTTCAAAAAGTACTCGATGTGCATCTTCTTGGCTCCTTTGCACTTTCTCAAGCAGTAATCCCACAAATGAAAGAACGCAAGGCCGGAAATATTATTTTTATTTCTTCTATGTCTGCATTAATTGGTATGACGTCTGTTGCAGCTTACTCTTCTGCAAAAACGGCTATGTTAGGGCTAACCCGCTCTCTTTCTGGAGAAGTTGCTTCTTATAATGTGCGTGTAAATGCTATAGTCCCTGGTTTTATTGATTCTGTTATGTTTAGAAAAGCTGTTGATGGCGATATTCCGCGCCAACAAAAGATTTTAGGACGTACTGCAATGAATAAATATGGAGACCCAATGGATATTGGCTGGGCAGCAGTGTATTTATGCTCCCCTGCAGCTTCGTTTATTACTGGAGTAAGCTTACCGGTAGACGGTGGCTGTAGTATCGGTTTTTAAGGTAACGCAAGGTTATCAAAAAAAATAAATCAAGAAATCTTAAGGAGGATTTTTATGAAAAAAATTTTAGGATTAGTACTTATGGTACTAGTAGTTTCCACAGTGTTTGCTGGTGGAGGAAAAGAAGGGTCAGATACTTTCGAACTCAAATTTGCTCATATTGCTGATGAATCAAATAGCTGGCACAAGGCTGCTATGAAATTCAAAGAAATTGTAGAGGCAAAATCAGAAGGAAGGATCGAAGTTAAACTATATCCTAACAACCAACTAGGTAGTGAAGTAGAAGTTATTCAAAGTATCCAAACTGGAACAGCTGACATGACTATTACTGCAGACACATTGCAAAAATGGGCTCCTGCTCTTGGTGTAATGGGTGCAGCCTACATGATTGATGATTCTGCTCACTTAGAAAGAGTTGTTGAAGGAAAAGTAGGAGAAACAATTGAAAGTGAAATTCTTTCAAAAACAGGCTTAAAACCTATTGCATGGTTTGAGAGAGGACCAAGATTTCTTACTTCTAATAAACCAATTCCTACCCCAGATGATTTGTCTGATGTAGTTATTCGTGTACCTGACGTTCCTATGTACGTAGCTGTATGGGATGCTCTTGGAGCAAAACCTACACCGATGGCATTTAATGAAGTATTTACAAGTCTTCAACAAGGTGTTATTGATGCACAAGAAAACCCACTTGCATTGATTAAAAGTGGTGGCTTCTACGAAGTACAAGACTATGTAAATAAAACAGAACATGTACGTGGCTGGATTTACGTAGTAATTGGAGATAAGAAATTTAATTCTATGCCTGCTGACTTACAACAAATTGTATTAGATGCAGCACAAGAAATGCAAACATACGAACGTGAATTAATGAGAGCTGATGAAAAACAACTTCAAGCATTCTTAGAAGAAAATGGAATGACATTTGTTGATGTTGATCAAGATAAGTTCTCAGCTAAAGTTCAAAGTGCAGTAATTGAAAAACTTACAGCTGAACAAAAAGAACTTTATGATATAGCAAGAAGTTTAAAATAAAAAAGTATTAGGTATTTGTATGAAACGAGGATTTTTGGATAGATTAATAGAGGCATTAACAATACTTGCAGCCTTAGGAATGATTGCATCAATAGTCATTCAGATTTTAGGGAGAGTTATTTTGCCAAAAGCTCCAGTTTGGACCGAAGAAGCTTCTAGGTATTTTTTTATTTACCTAGTAAGTTTTGGTGCAGCATTGGCAGTAAAGTATGGCGATTTTGTAAGTGTTGATACTTTTATAATCAGGTTAAATGAAAAGCAGCGATTAATTGCACAATTTATTAATAATGTAGTTGTTATACTCTTAATGATTGTAGATGCAATCTATGCTATTGATTTTATAAAACTTGGAATGATTCAAAAATCCTCTGCCATGCTAGTACCTATGCATTGGATATATTCAAGCATGATAATACTACCTATCCTCGTTTTAATTTACTTAATAAAAGAAGAACAAAAAATTTGTATAAAAATAAGGGAGTTAAAAAAATGATTGGAGTAGTATTTATATCTTTTTTCATCTTATTGTTTTTTGGAGTTCCTGTAGCATTTTGCCTAGGAGCTTCTTCGTTGGTTTATTTTTTAATTGAAGGGATTCCTCTAATAACCATCCCACAAAAAATGTTTTCTGGAATGGACTCCTTTGTTCTATTATGTGTTCCTGGCTTTATCCTAGCAGGAAATCTTATGAATATGGGTGGAATTACCAATCAAATTATTAATTTTTGTAATAAACTTGTTGGCCATATAACAGGGGGGTTAGGCTTAGCCAATGTTGCCTCTTCTATGGTTTTTGCTGGTATTTCTGGAACGGCTACTGCAGACTCCGCAAGTATTGGTGCAATAATGATTCCAGCCATGGAAAAAGAAGGATATGATGTTGACTTCTCATGTGCTGTTACTGCCTCTTCTTCAACAATTGGACCAATAATTCCTCCAAGTTTACCTATGATTATTGCAGGTACATTAACAGGATTATCAGTAGGAAAACTCTTTGTTGCAGGGATTATTCCTGGTTTCCTTCTTGGTCTCGGCATGATGATTCTAGTTTATATAATTTCTAAAAAACGTAACTATGCTAAGTCAGAAAGAGCATCTTTTAAAGAAGTTCTTGTTAGTTTTAAGGCTGCCTTTTGGGCTTTAGTTATGACTTTTATTATTCTCTTTGGAATTATTGGAGGGGTTTTTACTCCTACAGAAGCTTCAGTAAGTGCTGTAATCTATGCCTTACTCGTTGGCTTATTTATTTATAAAGACTTACATTTAAAAGATCTTCCTAAGATCATTCTAAAATCCATGTCTACTACAGCAGCAATTATTGTTTTAATTGGCTTTGCAAATTGCTTTGCTTGGATATTAGCAAGCGAGCAAGTTCCACAAATGATTGCTTCTGGAATTCTATCAATAACTGAAAACAAATATGCAGTATTACTCATTATCAATATCATTCTCCTTATCGTGGGAACATTTATGGAAACAAATGCTGCCTTAATAATTCTTTTTCCCGTTTTGCTTAATGTAGCAACATCTGTAGGTGTGGATCCCATCCAGTTTGCCGTAATGGGTGTGTTAAACTTAATTATAGGGCTTACAACACCACCGGTTGGTATCTGTTTGTTCATAACTTCATCAATTGGTAAAATATCTTTAGGAAAAGTAACAAAGGCAATTCTTCCTTTTATTGCAGTTAGTTTATTTGTTCTAGCTCTGGTAACATATGTACCAGCTGTTACATTGGCGTTAGTAAATTTGGTGTTCTAGCTTATATTAAAAAGGAGAAAAACAGTGGAAAATAGACAAATAAAGACAGCAATTATGGATTCGTTACGAAGTATAAAAATAATTGAAACAGAGCCTCCACGCTGTGAAAAAACAGATGTTATAATTAAAGTTCATAGTGTGGGAATTTGTGAGTCTGATGTTGTCTATTATACTAAAGGTAAATCTGGTGTTGCTACAATTGAGTATCCTCATGTTTTAGGACATGAATGTGCTGGAGAAATTATCGAAGTTGGAGCAGATGTAAGTGACTTTGTTTTAGGTGACAGAGTTGCAATTGAGCCAGGACTCCCATGTTTTTCTTGCTCTTATTGTAACTCTGGAAACTACAACCTGTGCAAAAGTATTTCTTTTATGTCTACTCCTATAAAGAGACCCTATAGTGACGGGGCATTATCTCAATACATTGTACGTCCTGCAAAAATGTTATTTAAACTTCCTAAAGAAATAAGTTTTGCAGAAGGGGCTCTTTTAGAACCTCTATCTGTTGCTCTAAATGCAGTAGAAAGAAGCTCTATTCATTACGGACAGTCAGCTCTAATTCTCGGATCAGGACCAATTGGAATGTGCATTCTAATGGTCTTAAAAGCAATAGGAATATCAGATATTTTTGTTGTTGATCTAATGGATACGAGATTACAAACTGCACTTTTGAATGGTGCAAAAAATACATTTAAGAATCTTGATCAAGACAATAGAGATATTATTTTAAACCATACAAACAATCAGGGTGTTACAGCTGTATTCGACACAACATGCTACTCTCCCCTCATTAATGATGCTATTAGTCTATTAGATAAAAATGCAGTGCTTACTATGATAGGTGTTCCACAAGAACAGTACATGGAGCTTGATATAAAATCAATTTTTTTAAAGCAAGCTACACTAAACACGTCTTTCCGATATGCAAATCAATATGAAACAGCAATAAACTTAGTAAAGAACAAACAGATAAATCTAGCATCGTTAATTTCTCATAATTTTCCTTTAGAAGAAACGCAGACAGCTTTAGAACTTGCTGCAGCAAAAAAAGATGATGTAATGAAAATTATCGTAAACCTATAGTTATTGCAAAAATCATAATTGTCCTCTTTACATCGCTGCATTTACATAGTAAAGTATTTAGATAAATAATTAGCGAAACCTCGCTAGAATTCAAAGGAGTCTGTTAATGAAAAAATTTACAGCATTTATTTTAGTTGTTGCTTTACTCAGCACTGCAGTTTTTGCAGGGGGCCAAAGTGATAATTCGGGTGTTATTAAGATGAAATTTGGTAACACACAAAACGACAAAGAACCACAATCTATGGCTTTAATGGAAGTTGCAAAACGTCTAAATGAAAGCGGTATGTTCGATGTTACAGTTCACTTAAACTCTTCTCTTGGAGCAACTGACGACTTAACAGAACAAGGTATTCAAGGTGCTGCAGTATTAACTGTAAGTGACCCTGGACGTATGGCTAATTACGTAGAAGACTTCGGTGTAATTCAAATGCCTTATATGTTCGAAGATAGTTCTGTACTCAACAAATTGGTAGAAACAGAAACTTATAAAGGCTGGGAAAAAGAATTTGAAGAATATGGCGTAAAACTAGTAACTTCTAACTGGTTCTCAGGCGCAAGAAACATGGTTTTGAGCAAAGCTGTTGACACACCGGCAGACTTAAAAGGTCAAAGAATTAGAACTATTGGTTCTCCAATTTTTACTGAATCAATTAACGCAATGGGCGCTGTTGCTACTCCAATGGAATGGGCAGAAGTATACCCTGGAATCCAACAAAAAGCTCTTGATGGAGCAGAAGTACAATCAAGTGCTTCTTATCCTTCACGCATCTACGAAGTTTGTACTACTACAAATAAAACCGAACATTTCCAACTCATTGGTTGTGTTGTAATGGGTGCTGACGTATTTAATTCATGGCCACAAGAAGCACAAGATCTTTTTGTAAAAACATTTAAAGATGTAGGACAAGAATATCAAGCAGTAGTAAACCAACTCACAGAAGAATATGAACAAAAAATGCGCGATGAAGGAATGGATGTACGCGAAGTTAACAAACAACCATTTATCGATGCAGTACAACCTGTTTACGAAAAACTCGGATACACAGAACTAAAAGAACAAATTTTTGCTGAATTAGCAAAATAGTTTTTTACAATTATAGGCGAGCTATGTTATAGACGTAGTTCGCCTTTGTTTTTTTAAGCATAAAGGAATTATTATGTTATCAAAATTCTATAAAGCTGTTTGTAAGATTGAAACAATTATTTGCAGCGCAGCTTTTATTAGCATCGTAGCTTTAGTTTTAACAGCTGCTATTTTTAGAGCTATAGAAAGACCCATCCAATGGTCAATAGATGCAGCTCAACTCTTATTTGCATGGGCAGCCTTTCTTGGTGCAGATATTGCAATTCGCAATAAAAGCCTTGTAGGAGTAGGTATTTTTACTTCAAAATTAAAAATAAACACCCAAATAAAAATTCGGACTATTTGCAATATTATTATTGTTTTTGTTTTAATTGCACTTATTGTGTATGGTTTTCAACTGAGTCTCAGTAACTGGAAACGATCGTTTCAAACTCTCCCAGTTAGCTATGGTTTTGTTACATTGAGTCTTCCAATAAGCTCAATATTTATGGTTTTTTCGACCATTGGCAATATTAAGCAAGATATTGCAGAACTAAGAGGAAAAAAAGCATGACAGTATTACTCATTCTCTTTGTCGTATTAATGATTATAAATATGCCTATTGCCTTTGTTATTGGTATCTCTGGAATTGGTTTTTTTCTGGTAAACCCAGATATTCCTTTTTCAATAGCGGTACAAAGAATCGTTACTCAAACACAATCCTTTGCATTCTTGGCCGTACCATTTTTTATTTTTGCAGGAAACTTAATGAACGAAACTGGTATTACAGAACGTTTATTGCGCCTTGCAAGATTGCTAACAAGAACAATGGCTGGAGGTCTAGCACAAGTATCTGTTGTATTGAGTACCTTAATGGGAGGCGTTTCAGGATCAGCAACTGCCGATGCCGCAATGGAAATTCGTGTATTAGGACCAGAAATGAAAGCTCGTGGATATCCAAAGGGGTATACCGCTTCTGTTATCTGCCTTACATCGCTTATTACTGCAACAATACCACCAAGTCTTGGACTTATTCTATATGGTTTTGTTGGTGAAGTTTCTATAGGGAAACTCTTTGTAGCCGGAATTATTCCAGGCATATTAATGATGACATTCTTGATGTTAACAGTAAATTTTACTGCACGAAAACATAAGTACGATTTTCCAGATAGCTCAATAAAGCCAGCATCATTAAAAGAAATTATAGAAGATCTTAAAACATCGATTTGGGCACTTATATTCCCTCTTATTTTGATTATAGGTATTCGTTTTGGCTTATTTACTCCTTCAGAAGCAGGAGCCTTTGCTGTTGCCTATGCAATTATAATTGGTAAATTCGTATACAAAGAAATGACTTGGGAAAAATTTAAAAAAGCCCTTATTCATTCTGTAATAGATAATGGTGCAATTATCCTAATTATTTCTCTCTCTGGAGTTTTTGGCTATGCACTTACGTATGATAATGTACCTCTTACACTATCATCATTTTTACTTGGTATAACTTCCAATCCGCAGTTGTTAGTTTTAATAATTTTAACATTCTTATTTGTTACAGGTATGTTTGTCGATAGTAATATTAACATACTTTTGCTCACTCCAATCTTCCTGCCAATGGTTACAAATCTCGGAGTAGACCCTGTTCACTTTGGTATTTGTATGATGACTATAGTTACTATGGGCTGTATGACACCACCAGTTGGTACAGCAGTCTACGTTGTTTGTGGAATCCATGACTGTAGTATTGATGAGTATGTAAAGTATTCTATCCCATTCTTTATGGCAATTTTTGTAGAAGTAATACTGCTTGTATTCTTCCCTGACATTGTTATGTTCTTGCCGAATTTATTATACAAATAAGGTCTTGCAATATGAAACACATACTTTGTTTTGGAGATTCAAATACCTATGGAACTAATCCTAGTGGCGGACGATGGCCACTAGAAGTGCGTTGGACAGGAGTTGCTCAAGAATTATTGGGAAAAGAATACCGTATAATAGAAGAAGGCTGCGGAGGCAGAACAACTGTTTGGGAAGACAATCTTGAACTTCACAAATGTGGTCGCCCGGCCTTTCATGTGGCAATGGCAACACATATGCCACTCGACCTAGTTATTATAATGCTTGGAACAAACGATTTAAAATCAAGGTTCTCTGCGCTTCCCTTTGATGTAGCAAACGGAGCAGGAGAACTTGTAAAAATAGCACAAGATTTTAAACACACTCATGGATATCCAGCCCCAAAAGTTTTACTCATCTCTCCTATTCACATGGGTAAAGATGTTGAAAAAACAGGTTGCTTTGGTATGAATCAAGAATCGATACAAAAATCTTTTCTTCTTGCAGAAGAATTCAAAAAAGTGTCTCAAAAGCTTAATTGCGATTTTTTAGATGCTTCCCAGTATGCAAAGCCGAGTAATATCGACAACTTACACATCGATAAGGAAGGCCACAGTAGCTTAGCAGATGCCATTGCAAACAAGGTACGCGAAATACTAAAGTAGTTGATTTTTTCTAA
>CAYJNB010000040.1:0-13414 GCA_964371205.1 uncultured Treponemataceae bacterium | reverse complement strand
ATAAATAATTTTTAATTACCGGAATGAATTTTTTACCTAATAAAATAGCAAGCACGGTTTTTAAAATTGTTCCCGGAATAAATGGTATTAAAACAAGTGGAAGCGACTTTGCAATGTCGTAGCCTGTTACGCGCATAAAGCCCGGAATTCCAAAGGCAAAAACGCACAGGGTTCCGCAAAGAGAAGCAATTGTTAGAACAATCCATTGTAGTAAGTTTTTTCGCTTACGTGTTGATTCAGCATCATCGATTAATGTTTTTGGGTAGCAAAAATGAATGATTAGGCCGCCAATAATTGCGCTCATTAAATAACCAATCAAAAATCCGCCGGTAGGGCCATTTAAGAGCACTTGTATTCCAGCTTTTCCTGAAAAGACCGGAAGGCCTAAGCTACCTAAAACAAGAAACAATAGTACTGCTAGACCGCCGTACACAGGGCCTAAAAGAAGGCCGCTTAGTCGAGCAAGCATGTCTTGAATAACTACCGGAACTCCACCGGGCATTGGAATATGAATAAAACTCCCCACAGAAACGAGCGCTGCAAATAGTGCAATTAAAACCGGTGCAGCCATTTTTTTTGATGAACTCATATGTTCTCCTATGAATATTTTTTTATTTTTTATTTTCTATACGTTCAAAACGCTCTCTAAAATCATTTAAAAATGAGCTGAGAATTTCTTTTCTAGATATAGTTTTTTCTATATTAAAGTGACATAACACATCATTAATTGATTTTGCTTTTTTTATCTCTTTAGGTTCTCCGTTAATATTTACTCCAATCCCAAGAGAGCACCATTCAAGCAGCCCCCCGCTACTTAAGTACTCAGTTAGAATACCAGCGACTTTACCAGCTGTTTGCCTCTCAGAGTCTTTTTCGAGTTGTATCCATACATCGTTTGACCCGCGCAATTGGAATGGTTTTTGTTTTTTATATTCTTCTAATTGAGGTGGTAATAATTCTTTTTTTATTATTCGATTCAATGTTTTTACAAGAGCAGTTTGAGCTGCGGCGGTAATAGAATCGACCTGTGTAGTGGGAATATCTTTGCGGATAAGTAGCGTAAAAAATAGAGAATGCTTTGCAGAGTACCAGTCTCTATGTTTTGTGCCTCGGCCTGCTGTTTGCTTGTTTGCAATAACAATAAAAAAAGCCTCATCGCAACTTGCATCTGTTACAGCAAGGCGACGTGCTTCGTTCATGGTTGAGTCAATTGTATCAAAATAGCGAATATACTTTTCGTTTTGCGCAAACTCCCACTCAAAAAGGGCGTCAGGAATATCTTTTATTAAAGAGTATCCGCCCGCTCTACCATTCTTTTGAGTTTCGATTCCGTAGCCTGCATCTTCAAGTGCCTGAATAGCTTTCCAAACTGCTACACGACTCAGCTGTAATGTATCTGCTATTTTTCCACCAGATAGAAATGTATCCCTTTGTTCACGTAAGAGAGAAAGAACAGCACATTTTGTAGAAATAGGGGAGGGTAATTTAGAAACCTTATTTATGTTAACCATTATAAATAAAAGGTTAACATAAATAAGTAAGTAAAGTCAAGAGAAGTAAGCTATATTATAAAAGGTAAGAAGTTTTTCCGATAATCGTAGCTTTTAAGTCATTGTTAGTTATATCATTTGCCTGGAAAACATACTCAAACATTGCGGCTACATTAATGTGAGATAACCCAATTTCTGCAAGATTAAGAGGTTGTCCTATTACCTTAAAAAAATCAGATAGCTTTTTAATTTCTTCCTCAGAGCAGCCATTTACAGCTGCTTGGAAAATTAAGCTAGCTCCCACAATAGTTCCATGTACATATTTTTTTGCAATATCTGGATGTTCATTGCACACATAACTATAAATGGAATGGGACATTGCGGCCTGCCTGCCACCAAAGGCGCAGCATGAAATAAGCCCTGTTATAGATAATGAAGATGCTATAATGTTTTCAACTTCATCATCTATAATACCCTGTTTTATTTTCTTTAATGCAGATTCTGCAGTATTTATATATAGGTTATATGTTTCTTTTGCTGATGTATACGCAATGGAAGAGTAGATATTTTTTCCCCATACCTCTGAATGCTGAATGTTAAACATTATTTCTAAGTATTTTGCCATTGCATCAACAATGCCGGCAACCGTATATTCTTGCGGACAATCTTTAACAATAATATCTAAATCTGCCAAAACAACAGTAGGGGCAAACTGCGGCCAATAATTTCCAATAAACTTACCGTCGTCGGCGTACTCAACTGCGAGTAAAGCTGTACATGCGCAGGTTGCAGCCGATGTTGGTATTACAATAGATGGAAGACCCAGCTTATCTGCAACAATCTTTGCGGTATCGATTATTTTACCACCACCTACTCCTATAACAAAGCAGACTTTATTGTCTTTTCCTGTTTTAACTGCAGGATTAATGTTAAACGGCGAGCAATAGTTTTCAAAGTTATGGTAACAATACGAGGCTTTAGATTTTTTAAAAATAGTGTTTATTTTGTTCTCTACCTTTGGAAAAACGTTTTTATCAGAGATGATTAATGCCATATTTCCAAAGGATTCAATATGCTCTTCTAAGAGAGAAAGTATCGAAGATCCTTGAAAATATTGCCGTGCACTTAGTTGTATAGATGTATTGTTTTTCATTTTTATTTTCTTCTAATTTTAATATTTCTTAATGTCGGTAAGAATAACATTAGGATTGCTAAAACAATAAAGACACAACTAATTGGTTTAGAAAAGAATATCATCCAGTCACCTTGAGAAATAATCATAGCTCGTCTAAAGTTAGATTCTGCAAGTGGGCCAAGTACAATAGCAATTACCATTGGTGTTAGTGGAAATCCTAGTTGCATCATAAAATATCCAAATATTCCAAAAAGAATCATAAGAAGTGCATCAAAAAAGGTATTGTTTACTGCGTAAGCACCAATAATACAAAGTACAATTAAAACAGGAACCATTATTTTTGTGGGAACTTTTGTTACATTAACAAAGGATTTAATAAAAAATTTACCTTGAAAATACATAAATATGTTTACAATAATGAGTCCAAACATAATGGAATATACCCATTCTTTTTGTTGAACAAATAGTTGTGGCCCTGGAATAATTCCTTGCATTGTTAAGGCCCCAAGTAAGATAGCTGTATTTGTATCCCCGGGGATTCCTAATGTTAATAACGGAATGAGCGTTGCACCAGTTACAGCATTATTAGCAGCTTCACAAGCGATAAGCCCTTCTTCACTTCCTTGTCCAAATTGTTCTGGAGTTTTAGAAGAACGTTTTGCTTCATTATAACCTAGAAAGGAAGCTATTGCCGCTCCTGTTCCAGGAATAGCACCAATAAAAACACCAAGGATACTTGATTTTAATAATAATAGCTTATTCTTAAATAGCTCTATAAACTTGTATGTTTCTTTTTGATCAAACTTTACTGCTGCTGCAATAGGTTGATTAACATTTTTTGCCTTATTCATAATTTCTGTAATAGCAAACAAGCCTATTAGTGCAGGAATAATATCTATTCCTCCAAGTAGTTGTGTTACATCAAAGGTAAATCTATCAACACCATCAACTGGATCTAATCCGATTGTAGAAACCCACAGGCCAACAAAGCCCATGAGGAGCCCCTTTGTTAGTGATTTTCCTCCAATACTTGCAATAATTGTTAATCCAAAGACTGCGAGCGAAAAATATTCTACTGGACCAAATTTTAAGGCAAAACTTGCTATAGCAGGAGCTGCAAAAATTAATACAAAGGTACTAAATAAGCCACCTATTAGTGAGGCTGAAAGTGCTATTTGCAGAGCTCTACCAGCTTTTCCTTTTTTAGCCATTGCGTAACCATCAATTGCAGTTGCCGCAGAAGCAGGAGTTCCTGGAGTATTTATTAAGATTGCAGTAATTGAACCACCGTAAATACCTCCGCAGTACACTCCAAGTAATAAGAGCATTCCTGTAATTGAATTTAATCCATATGTTAGAGGAAGTAACAGTGCAATACACATTGTTCCTGTTAGACCTGGTAATGCGCCAACAATTATTCCGCCGGCAAGACCTATGTTTAGAAAAATGAGATTTTCTAATGTAAATAACGTATATAAAACTTCAGTAATCATTTAACTCTCCTTTAGGGTAAAATAACAAATAGTAATTTAGTAAAAGCTAAATATATTAGACCTGCAATAGTATATATTATTGCATAAAGGTACCACTTCTTTACCTTAAACAAGGCTAAGATTAAAGTGGATGAAATAAATGTGGAAATAAAGTATCCAAGAGGCTCAAATGTAAGAACGTAGAGTAGCATTATTAGTGTTAAAAGTAGAACTCTTACTTCATCTAATACTGTAGTATTAGAATCTTTTGTTTTAGTTTCTTTTTTCTTGTCTGAAAAAAGTTTGTATATATTAGTAATTAATAATGATAGACTTAATAAAATAATGCCATAGGCAATTAGATTAGGAAAGGCACGTGGCCCTAAAATTGACATTCCATCGTCGTTTATTGAATTCGGAATGTATAATAAAAGTGCTAAGCCAAATAAAATGAATAAAATTCCGGCTAAAATGTTTTTTTTGTAATCACTCATAGAAAACCTTTTTTATGGTTATTTAAAAATAAAATATTTCTGCAGGCAGCACTGCTAACCTGCAGAATTGAGTTATATGCTATTTACCAAAAAGAGCTTTGTTAACAGCTGCTTCGTTGGTAACTTTTGTAAGTACTTCTTCTGGTGTGTAAGGAGTAATTAACAAGTTTGTTTTTGCTGCAAAATCTACAAAACGTTCGTCTGCAAGAATTTTACCCATATTCTCTGTAATATAGTTAGCAATATCATCTGGTACAGCTTTTGGAAGGATTAAGAATTTCCAAACACTCATATCAATGTCATAACCTTGCTCTACGAATGTAGGAATTTCTTTAATGCCTGGGCGTGAATCACGTTCTGGGTTAAAAATTCCAATAGGTACTAAATCGCCTGATTCGATATATTGCATTAATTCACCAGGGTGTGCAGCACCAATATCAATGTGTCCACCTAAGAGAGCAGTCATTGTAGGAGCTCCTCCATCAAAAGGTACAGCAGAAGCTTCAATCTTTGCAGTTGCAAAGAAGTTCTTTTGAGCGAGTTCCATTAAGCTGCCTGATCCTGAGAATCCATATGTTACAGCTCTTCCAAGTTTTTTCATATCTTCGATATTAGAAATACCTGATTTTGCACTTGCAACCATAACAATTGGTTCTGCTGTTAAACCAATAACTGGTCTAAAGTCGTCCATTGAGTATTTTACGTCTCTCATAAATGGTTGAGTTGTAAATACACCAATAGCTTCTAAACAAATTGTGTACCCATCTGGTTTTTCGTTTACGAATTCTGTAGTAGCTACAGTTCCACCGGCTCCGTCACGGTTAACCACATTCATTGGAACACCAAAATAGTCTGGTCCAATTTCTGCAATAGCGCGCATTGTTGCGTCTGAAGACCCCCCTGCGGCCCATGGGCAAATAAGAGTAATAGGGGCTTTAGGAAAGTTAGCTAATCCGCCTTCTTTTCCTTCGTTGCCGCCCATTCCAAATACTGCTGATGTTAATACCATAGCAGCAACCATAAATAATACGATTTTTTTCATACTATTCTCCTTTTCTTTTATTTTGTTTTAAAGTTTTAAACCTTCATATAAACCAGCTAAATAGCTAATACCTAAGGCTCTGTCATATAGCCCATAACCTTCGCGACCTGTTTCTCCCCAAATCATTCTTCCATGATCTGAACGAATATATCCTTCGAAGTTATTATCTGCTAGAGCTTTAATGATGCCTCCCATATTCAAATCCCCTGTGTGTGTCATATGTCCTGATTCAAGGAAGTCTAAGCCTCCTTCATTTTTGATGTTTCTAGCATGGACAAAATGAATTTTGTCTTTTTCTGCAAATTCTTTTGCTATAGCTACTAAATCATTTTTTGCATTTGCACCTAGTGAGCCGGTACATAAAGTAAGTCCGTTAAAATCACTTTCTTTAATAGAAGTAATTCGTCGCAAATCTTCTGCAGTGGATACTATTTTAGGCAAATTAAACAAAGGGAGGGGAGGGTCATCAGGATGAATTGCAAGTTTTATATTACACTTTTCTGCTTCTGGTATAATTGCCTCCAAAAAGTACTTAAAATTATCCCATAGTCCAGCAGTTCCCATGTCTATATACTGCTGTATCATTTTTTTTATTTCATCTGACTCGGATGAAAAATGCCATCCGGGTAGTTTAAAGCTATGACTTGCAGGATCTAATTTATCTAATGTTTCTTGGCTGTATGATAGTGTTGTACTTCCGTCATCTAGTCTTCTATTCAAATCTGTTCGAATCCAACCAAAAACAGGCATAAAATTATAGCAAACTACCTTAGCTCCTACGGCTGATAAATTTCTTAGGTTTTCGATATAGTTTTGAATGTAGACATCTCTGTTTTTATTTCCAAGTTTTATATCTTCATGTACTGGGAGCCCTTCTATAACATCAAGAGAAAAACCTGTTGCTTCTATGCGTTTTTTTAAGTCTTCTATAATAGTTGTATTCCAAACATCACCAGGTTTGTTATCGTAACTCGCAGTAACAATTGATGATACACAAGGAATTTGCCGAATATTATCGAGTGTAACAGCGTCTTCGGGGCCGAACCATCTAAATGCAAATTTCATAGACTATAAGATTCCTAAGTTTTTAACTTCTTTAGCTATAAGGTCGATTTCGTCCTGGCGTAAGTCTCTTAAAGGAAATCTCGCTGGTCCTAGGTCAAATCCTTGTAGGGCAAGCATTGCTTTATGAGACATAATTGGCATAACCTTTCGGCAAATACCCCTCAATGCCATAATGGTATTTTGAGCAGCTTCAGCTTTTTTTAAATCACCTTGAATAAATGAGTTATAAATTTCTGCACTTATTTTTGGGAAAATTCCAGCTAAGGCTATAAGGCCTCCACTACCTCCAGCTTGTAATGTGGAAAATACTTGTGCATCGTTTCCTGTAATAATTTCAAATGAATCATTGTTTATAATACTTTTATATTCCAGTATGTTCATAAAATCCATGCTGCTATCTTTTACGCCTTTTACATTTGGACAGCTATCTACAACGTTCTTTAATAGTTCAGGACTTATTGGGTTACCGGTCATTGTTGACATGTTATAAAGGAAAACAGGGGTGTTGCCTGCTAATTCAGAGCATTCTTTAAAATATGATAATAGAGCTGCGGCGTCATATTTGTGATAATACGGTGCAGTAAAAGAAAAGGCATCTGCTCCTTCGTTTTTTCCCCATGTACACAAGTCTGCAATATCATATTTATTCATTGCCGTTGTGTTAAACATAATAGTAGTTGTATCAGAAACAGCTCTGCGCGCTACGCTTAAGAGTTTCTTTCTTTCGTCAAGCGTTAAGTTTATAAACTCGCCTGTAGTTCCTGTAACAAAAAGACCGTGAACGCCTTGTTCGGTTACAAACTTGCAAATACTTTCAAATTCTGAATAATTAACACTTCCATCACTATTCATTGGTGTTACAACCGGAGCAGAAATTCCTTTCATTGTTATGCTCATTTTTTTCCCCTTTTTATGTGCTTTGTTTTGCCTATTTTAAGATGGCCCCTTCATTTGCAGAAGAAACATCTCGAGAATAGCGGTATAGATACCCTTCGTTATTGTTATCGAAGTCGGGTAGTAGCGCTATTCGGTTTTGAATTTCTTCATCGCTAAGCTGGATATGAAGAATTCTGTTGTCAATATCAATATCTATAATATCTCCATCTTGAACAACTGCAATAGGTCCTTTTCGAGATGTTTCTGGTGAAACATGGCCAATACAAGGCCCTTGTGTTGCTCCAGAAAATCTACCATCTGTTACAAGAGCAACACTGCTTGCATATCCCATGCCAACAAGTATTGCGGTAGATGTTAACATTTCGCGCATTCCAGGGCCGCCTTGAGGACCTTCATTTTTTATAACTATAACATCGCCATGATTTATTTTTCCTGACTGTATTGCCTCGACGGCTAAGTATTCATTGTTAAAACAACGTGCTGGTCCTGAGTGTTTGCGCATTTCGGGACATACTGCCGTTTGTTTAATAACACAGCCGTTTGGCGCTAAGTTTCCTTTTAACACAGCAAGAGATCCTTCTTGACTGTAAGCGTTTTCGATTGTTCGGACAACATCATTATTTTTTTCTATTACTGCCAGTGCGTTTTCTTTAAGTGTCTTGCCATTAACAGTTGGTAAGTCGAAATTAATTATAGGCATTAATTCTCGAATTACGGCTCCTACACCACCAGCTTGATCAAGGTCGTATAGTGTGTGCTTTCCTGCAGGTTTTGCTTTAACTAAGTACGGTGTTTCTTTACACATTCTATCTATATCTTCTAAACTTAGTTTAAGTTTTGCTTCTTTTGCAATTGCAGGATAGTGTAATGCAATATTTGTAGAACCTCCTACGCTAAGAACAACTTTCAAAGAGGCTTCAAGCATTTCTTGTGTAACTATATCGCGCGGACAAATATTTTCTTCTACTAAACGTACTATTTCGCGGCCGCTCACCTTTGCCACGCGATTTTTCTTTCCAGTTAATGCATGAGCACAAGCACTTTGTGGCATTGTAAGGCCTATAGCTTCTGCTGCTACCGACATGCTGTTTGCGGTTCCCATCATAGCGCAAGATCCAGGACTTGGAGACATAAGGCCTTCTAGGTATTCGTAATGATCAAGGCTAATCTCGCCTTTTGCAACTTTTCCTGTCATTTCTTTTAACTCGTAAGTCGCATATTTTTTACCATCATACTCGCAAGGCATCATTGGCCCGCCTGTTACAATAATCGCTGGAATATTTACACGCAGTGCAGCCATTAACATAGCAGGAACAATTTTATCGCAACCGCCAATTAATATCATACCATCAAGACGATGACCGTTTGCATAAACTTCAATAGAATCACAGATTACCTCTCTGCTTGGGAGGACATTACACATACCAGAATGCCCCATTGTTAACCCATCGCATAGCGATATGGTATTTACTTCAAAGGGAATTCCCCCTGCCTCTAAAACACCCTGTTTTACTATATTTGCTAGCTTATCGAGGTGTACATGTCCAGGATGCATCTCGTTATGTGTATTAATTATTCCAATAAAAGGTTTTTCAAGCTCTTCGTTTGTATAACCCATACCTCTAAAGTGGGCTCGAGGTCCGGCCATATTTAGATTGTTTACGATTGCAGAACTTCTGTATTTTTCATTTTTATATTTAAAGTCAAACATGTTTTTCTCCTTGTTATTCTATATATGGAATAAATATTTTGTATTTGATAAATAATAACATGGCCTTTACTATATGTCAACAAATAAATATCTCTTCTAAAGTCATATATTGAGGTGGAAAGCAAAAGTACTTACAGTCTAAGCATTTAAAATCCATTTTGTATGTTTGTTAATTTTTGAGAGATTGAAGCCGTACACGCTTTTAATTCAGTTATATAAGATAAGGCTGTTTCTTTAGAAAAGCGGTAAAAAGGTGCTGCTATACCAAGCGACATTACTGCCTCCCCATTTTTATCGAATATAGGAGCCCCTATACAGAAAATATCTTTATGGTGTTCAAGTGCATCTAGTGCATATCCTTGCTCTTTAACTATTTTTAATTCTTGTTTTAATTCTTGTTCTGTCGAAAGTGTTGTATCTGTATACTTCTGTAGGGTTGTATTATGAAAGTAATCGCGCAGCCAATCTTCTGACTTATAAGCTAAAAGGTTTTTTCCTACCGATGTACAATGTAGAGGGAGCTTTTTTCCAACAAAAGATCTTAAGCCAACTTGATTTTGAGCATCAAGCTTATAGATATATACGCCCTCGTAACCAGCTAAAGTTACAAGATGAATAGTTTCTTTTGTTACATTATTTAGTTTTATCATATCTTCCACAGCAGCTTGTATATAGTAATTATTTGCTTTTAATCTTTCGGCTAAGAACAACGATTCATAGCCAAGTTTGTATGTTCTATCTTTACTGTTTTTTTCTACTAAACCACAGCTGCTCATTTCATTCAAAATTCTATGAACGGTGCTGCTTGATAAGTCTGTGTTTTCGGATATATAGCTGATGCTTGAGTATTCTTCTGAGTTTGATAATGCATTTAAGATTAAAATTGCTTTTAGAGACGAAAATGATTTTAACTTTATTGTTAAGTTATCTTTGCTGTTTTTCATAATAAGATGCTTTGTTAAGGATAAAATAATATCATGCAGAAATATGAAAGTCAAGAAAAGAAATTTTCTAAAAATAATTATATCCCACCAAAAATTTTTGCTTGACTTCTTGTTACTTACAGCACATAATTAAACCGTCCTAGGAAGGACAAAATATTATTTGGAGGAAAACTATGAAAAAAAGAGTTTTTTTTGCACTGGGTTTATTCTTAATGGTTCTTGCAACTAGCTGTTCTGATAAAAATAATGAATCAGATAAATCAGCCGCTGCAAGTTTTCCGACTAAGCCGATTGACATTATTGTCCCATGGGGAGCTGGGGGAGGTACAGATGTATTTGTTCGCACTCTTTCAGTTGGAGCCCAAAAATACATGGGGCAGCCATGGAATATCATCAATAGGGGTGGTGCTGGTGGAACAATTGCTACAACAGAGTTTCTTACAGCAAAAAATGATGGTTATTCTGTCATTATAGAGGCCATTGGGGTTTTCTCTACACAACCTAAGATGAATAAGGTTTCTTATACGTATACAGACTTTGAACCGCTCATTGGTACAACAGTTGATCCTATTCTATTGGTTACCAATAATCAAACAAATATAAAAACTCCTCAAGATTTACTGGCATATGTGAATATGGAGACGGTAAAATGGGGTTATACCGGAAAAGGCTCTCTCCATCATATTGGATGGACAGCTGTTTTAGGAGACATGGCAAAAAAAGTAAATGGTGTTTCTTATGACGGCGGCGGCGAATTAATGTCTGCTCTTCTCGGAAATCATATTCAGTTTGCTTCTTTGCATCCGGTAAATATTAAGTCTCACGAAGATAGTGATAGCTTTGTGCCGTTATTGGTGCTTTCGAGCGAGAGGCTTGCAGAGTATCCTGATGTTCCAACAGCAAAAGAATTTGGTCTTGATTACGAATTTGAAGTGTGGAAATTCTTTATGGTTCCAAAGGGAACAGATCCAGAGATCAAAGCTATCTTAAGCGATGGTATTCAAAAAATGATGGATGATCCCGAAATTCGCGAATCACTTAGTAAATCAGGCTCAACATTCTTGAAAGAAAATGATGCAGATGCTGTAGCAGAAAAATTAAAGAATAATGTAGAGGCTACAGGCAAAGTTCTGGATATGATGGGGCTATCTGTAAACTAAGATAATACTCAATACAACAGGAGATACAGCATGAGAGTAAACAAAAACTATCTTTCCGGAATGATTTTTCTTTTTCTAGGCATATTTGTGTGGGTTATGATTCCATACGAAATTGCTGAAGTAGATAATCCTTTTGGACCAAGAATTTTTCCACAAGTGGTTTCAATTATTATGATTGTTTCTAGTTTGGGAATTTTTTTAGACGAGATAATTAGCAAGCGCAAAAAAGAAGAAAGTGAAGATACTGTTAAATTTTCTTTTGATAAAATAAAGCTTTTTCGATTTGCGTTTGTGTTTGCTCTCATGACTGCATACGTATTTTTATTTGATATAATTGGATTTATTTTTTCGTCACTGATATATGTAATCTTATGTCTTATCTTTTTTCAAATTAAGAAAAAACATTGGTACTACTATGTAATCTTAGTAGCTATGGTTTTTGCCATTTACTTCTTTTTTAAGTTGTTGTTAAATGTGCAATTGCCATAATAAGTAGTACAAAAGTAGATCACCACAAAAGGAGTACAGCATATGTTAGACGTTATTGGAAATGTTTTTTCTCTACAGAATATTATTTACATGAATTTTGGTCTATTAATAGGAATCGTTTTTGGAGCCCTGCCTGGTTTATCGGGAGGTATTGCGATTGTTCTATTTATGCCATTTACATTTTATATGGATCCCTTAGTTAGTCTTTCGTGGCTTTTGGGAATGTATTGCGGCGGTACGTATGGTGGATCAATTACCGCTATTTTAATTAAGACGCCAGGAACTGCAGCTTCTGCAGCAACAACCTTAGATGGATATGCACTTGCCCAGCAAGGTAAGCCAAACAAGGCCTTGTCGATGGCTTTGGTTGCTTCTTGTTTAGGGGGACTAATCAGCACAGTGTGTCTTATATTTTTTGCTCCATCAATTTCAAAGATGGCTTTGGCATTTGGGCCAGCAGAATATTTTTCTTTAGCAATATTTGGTTTATCAATTATTGCAGGTGTTAGTGGTAAAAGTATTTGGAAAGGCTTGGTAATGGGTTGTTTGGGTATGTTTATTTCCATGATAGGAATAGATAAAATAGACTCAGTTCAGCGACTCACTTTTGGTAGTTTATATATGGTTGGAGGGATCGACTTAATTCCTGCAATTATTGGTATGTTTGCACTACCAGAAATAATTAAAAAATCGATGAGTATGGATTCAAAGATTGAAACAGAAAAATATGCTTTTGATAAAAACGAAGATAAACTTACATTAAGCGAAGTTAAAGCGTCTGCAAAAACTATAGTTCGCTCAGGTTTAATAGGAACTATCGTTGGTGCAATTCCTGGAACTGGAGCTGCGATTGCATCATTTCTTGGGTATAACGAAGCAAAAAGAACATCAAAAACGCCAGAGCTCTTTGGTAAGGGTTCTTTAGATGGAATTGCAGCATCAGAATCAGCAAATAACGGGGTAACTGGGGCAACCTTAATTCCTTTGTTAACTCTTGGTGTTCCAGGTGATGTTGTTACGGCAATACTTACCGGAGCCTTTTTGATGCAAGGGATAACTCCCGGCCCTAGTTTATTTACGGGAAACATATCTTTGGTTTACGGAATAATGGTCAGTTTAATATTAATAAATATTTTTATGTATTTACAAGGAAAATACTTGGTTAAAGTATTTGCAAATGTTACAAAGATTCCACTGCAATTAATGTTTCCTGTATTGTTTCTTCTTTGTGTGGTAGGTGTTTTTGTTTCAAATAATTCAATGTTTGATGTAAAGCTTATTCTTATTTTTGGAATGGCAACCTATTTAACCAATATGCTTGGTTTGCCTGTAACGCCGATGTTGTTAGGGATTGTTTTAGGCCCTATGGCGGAGAGCAACTT
Source organism: uncultured Treponemataceae bacterium (assembly GCA_964371205.1). Taxonomy (GTDB): domain Bacteria; phylum Spirochaetota; class Spirochaetia; order Treponematales; family Treponemataceae; genus CAYJNB01. The sequence goes on along the minus strand of CAYJNB010000040.1, from coordinate 133 downwards.
TAGACGAGCGCTCGTATTATCAGAAGGTGATTACAGTGTTTTTGTAACGAGCCCAATTAGTGCTCTTTTTATAGTTCTTGTAATTGCAACATTTGCGCTGTTTCTCTTTCAAAAGAAACCTGCTACAAAAAAG